>CALJAE010000202.1 GCA_938028175.1 uncultured Acidimicrobiales bacterium | reverse complement strand
AGTGGCTGAAGTCAAACGAAGTCGGGTTACAGATGTTTTCCTCGGACAAAGATGAAACAGATCTTGAACTGGCTTTACTTGAATTGGTACACAAGTGTTATCAGCGTATTGAAGTTGTGGCTGCCCTGGGGCTACGCGTAGATCATGAGCTTGCAAACTTGATGCTGCTTAGTGACGACCGATTTGCCAATGTCGATATTCGAATAGTCTCAGAAACCCAACAGATTCGTGTTGTGCGGGACACAGCTTCGTTTGATCTTGCAGACGGCGGAACGCTTTCGCTAATACCAGTTCACGGAGAAGCTAAGTTCAAATCCACTACTGGCCTTAAGTGGGAACTTAACAATGATTCTCTTGTCCCAGGCCCAGCTAGGGGAGTGAGTAACGAGTTAACCAGTGAGATTGCCACGATAGAGATCGAAAGTGGTCAAGTTCTAGCGATTCAGACCAAAGGCGCCTAACAAGTAGGTTCTGAGCGATCGAAAAGACTAAAAACGCCAATTTCTTTGCTATCCCGCTAGAGTAGAGGGGCGCAAAGCGCTCTTTTTGGCGTTTTGTTAGCGATAAAAGTAAATACACAATCAAATAAAAGACCACAGGAGTGGCAAATGACAAACGAAATGACGATGGCGCTGCAAGCACTCGCAGCAGATAAAGGCATCGAAGTAGACAAACTATTTGGAATCGTGGCTAACGGTCTCGAGTCTGCATATAAGCGCATGCCAGATGCGTATGAGTACTCATGGGTAACAATCGACCCAGCAACATTTGATATCCGTGTATTTGCACAAGAACTAGACGAAGAGGGCGAACCAGTCGGCGCCGAGATGGATGTTACTCCAGAAGAGTTCGGTCGTATTGCTGCTACCACAACAAAGCAGATCTTGTCTCAGGGAATTCGCGAAGAAGAACGCGAAATGAAGTACACAGAATACGCTGGCCGAGAAGGCGACATCGTTACCGGTATTGTTCAGCACACCGACGCTCGCTACACACTGCTAGATCTTGGTCGAGTAGAAGCCCTAATGCCGCAGTCAGAGCAGGTTACTGTTGCTAAGAGCGACAACGGTGCTCGAATCAAGGCTTACATTGTCGAGGTACGAAGAACAGCTAAGGGTCCACAGATCGTTGTTTCTAGAACTCACCCAGGCCTAATTAAGCGCTTGTTTGAGCTTGAAGTTCCAGAAATTGCCGACGGAATCGTAGAGATCAAAGCATGTTCTCGTGAACCAGGTCATCGCACCAAGATTTCTGTTCACTCAAACGACCAGAACATTGACCCAGTTGGGGCATGCGTAGGAGCTCGTGGGTCACGAGTCCGCATGGTTGTTAACGAGCTAGCTGGTGAAAAAGTAGACATCATTCCTTTCTCTGAAGATGCGAGAGAGTTTGTTGCTCGAGCACTTTCGCCAGCAAAAGTAAAAGCAGTTAACCTAGATGACGAGACAGGAACAGC
Source organism: uncultured Acidimicrobiales bacterium (assembly GCA_938028175.1). Taxonomy (GTDB): domain Bacteria; phylum Actinomycetota; class Acidimicrobiia; order Acidimicrobiales; family SZUA-35; genus JAHDDW01. The sequence goes on along the minus strand of CALJAE010000202.1, from coordinate 4,346 downwards.
AGAAGTAATAGTTCCTGACTTCCAGCTTTCACTAGCAATTGGTAAAGAAGGACAGAACGCAAGACTCGCTCACCGTCTAACCGGTTGGCGAATCGACATCAAGTCTGAAACTCAAAAAGCCGACGAAGCTAAGTACGCTGGCGACGATTGGGCTCAAGGCGAATGGATCATGGACAAAGAGTCTGGTGACCAAATGTGGCAGCCAGCTGACGGGTCTCCAGCTATCACTATGGAAGAGTGGGAGAGGCTAACTTCAGAAGCTGAAGGCGCTGCTAACTCAGACGAAGCTGCGAAGGATTCAGACGACGTCGTTGAAGCGGAAGCTTCTCCAGTAGAAGAAACTAATGAACCAGCTGCTGAAGATGAGGCGAGTTCCGAAGAGACCGAAGAATCAGAAGGGTCTGCAGAAGAAGCAGACACCGAGGACGACGGTAACGAAGAAGCAACTGAAGAACCTTCCGAAGACGAGACAGAGGCAACAGACGTCGAAGATTCCGACGATGCCGAAGAAGCAGAAGCTTCAACCGATGAAGAAGAAAAGCCAATAGAAGAAGGCGCAGAGTAGCGCTTCAATAGCTGTTTAGGCTTAAGTGCGTTAATCCGCAGTTAGCCTGACAACGAAACAGATACCAACGGGTTCACGCCCTGTGCACCAAAACAAGTCAAAACCACATAGGAATTAATGTCAGGAAAGATAAGAGTCTACGAACTAGCCAGAGAGCTAGGCATAGCTAATAAAGAGGTCATTACGCTATGTAATGACCTTGGCATCGGCGTAAAGAGTCACTCTAATTCTGTTGTGCCAGCCCAGGCTGACCGGGTCCGTAAGAAAGCTGAAGAAGCTGGGCTTGTAAAAGCTGGCGGTGGTGAAGCTGCAAGTCCCGCTCCGACAGCGAAGAAAGCCGCAGGCACTGGAGCTATTTCTACTAAGAAGGCACCCCCTAAGAAGATCACAACCAAGCCTGACGGTCCACTAAAGCCAATCAAGGAAGCAGCACCTGCAGCTCCTCCTCCAGCTGGCAGCGTAGTTTCATCAGGTGGTCGTAGAGGTACTAGCCCAAGTCGAATTTCCACACCTCCACCTTCAGCTGTGCGCCGACCTCAGGCTGCGCCTCAAGCAGCTGCTCCGGTGCAGAAGGTAAAGCCGAAACAACAGCCAATCAAACCGGTTAAAAAGAAGCCAGAGCCAGCAGCGCCTGAAGGTAAAGCTGCTCCAGGTGGAGGTAAAAAGCCAATTCCACCTCCTCCTCAAAGAAAGATCCCACCTCCTCCGCAGAATCGTGGAGGCTCTCGCCCAAGTGGCGCCGGTGGTGGAGGCTATCGCGGTACTTCATCTCCAGGTGGTCGACCTGGTGGCAGTCCAGGTGGCTTTAATCGTGGTCCCGGTGGCGCACCAGGTGGTCCAGGTGGAGGCCCAGGTGGCTTTAACCGTGGTCCTGGCGGTGGTCCAGGTGGACGTGGCCGTCCAGGTGGTGGCCGACGCAAGAAGAAAGGTCGTCGCAAGAGGACCGAACAAGAACTACAGCCAATGGACGCACCAGCATTCACATCTGAGGACGCTCCAGTTCCAGAAGGTGTAGTAGTTATTGAGCGTGCTTCTTCTCCACAAGATTTAGGGCCAAAGCTCAACCGTACAGCAGCCGACGTAGTCCGCTTCTTGTTGACTAATGGCGACATGGTGACAGCTACACAGTCACTTTCTGATGAGATGATCGAGTTGTTTGCTGCGGATGTTGGTGCAGAAGTTCGACTTGTTGATCCTGGTGAAGAACAAGAAGAAGAGCTTCAGAAGATGCTCGAGGTCGATGGTGAGCCTGTCGAGTTCGATTCTGTCTCAAGGCCACCAGTTATTACTGTTATGGGTCACGTTGACCACGGTAAAACCAAGTTGCTAGACCATATCCGTAAGGCAAATGTTGTCGAGGGTGAAGCCGGTGGTATCACACAGCACATTGGTGCTTACCAGATTGACCACAACGGTCAGAAAATCACCTTCCTAGATACTCCGGGTCACGAGGCGTTTACCGCTATGCGTGCTCGTGGTGCTACAGCTACCGACGTTGTTATCTTGGTTGTTGCCGCAGACGATGGTGTTATGCCTCAGACTCTTGAGGCACTCGATCACGCCAAAGCTGCTGAAGTGCCGATCATAGTTGCCATCAACAAGATTGACCGTGAAGGCGCTGACCCTCAAAGGGTTATGGCTCAGCTAGCCGAAAGAGATCTTGTCCCAGAGGACTGGGGTGGAGAAACCATCATGTGTGAGGTTTCTGCTCTGCAAGGTCTTGGTATCGAGAAATTGATGGATTCAATTCTGTTGGTTTCTGAAGTAGAGGACCTGCAAGCTCCAGATGAGGGCAGCGCTACTGGTGTTGTTCTTGAGTCTCACCTAGATGTTGGTCGTGGACCTGTTGCAACAGTTCTAGTTCAAGAAGGAACGCTAAATGTTAGCGAACCAATGGTTACTGGTTCTTCTTGGGGTCGAATACGGGCTCTAATCACTGATCGTGGCGAGAACGTAGATTCTGCGGGTCCATCAATGCCAGTTCAGGTTCTTGGTCTTTCAGAAGTAGCTACAGCTGGAGATAAGTTCTCAGTTGCCCCAAGCGAAAAGGTAGCTTCCAAGGTTGCAGATACTCGTTCTCACTATCAGAGACTGTCTTCACTTGGTCGTGATGCATCATCTGGTTCTGGTGGAGCGAAGCTCGAAGACATCTTCAACCAGATTCAGTCTGGTGAAGCAGCAACACTTAACTTGGTCGTTAAGGCCGACGTTAACGGTTCGCTCGAAGCTGTGTGCGACAGTTTGAAGAAGCTAGAAACTTCAGAAGTTAAGCTCTCATTCGTTCTGCGTGGTGTTGGTGGTATCACCGAAAACGACGTACAGCTCGCAGCTGCATCTAACGCAACGATTCTGGGCTTCAATGTAAGGCCGGACCGCAAGGCTCGTGACTTGGCAGCGATTGAGTCAGTCGAGATCCGTAACTACGAGATCATCTATAAGTTGATCGAAGATATTCAGGCAGCGATGACAGGTATGTTGTCTCCTGAGTTCGAAGAAGTTGTAACTGGTGAGGCTGAAGTTCGTGAGATCTTCCGTGTTCCAAAGATTGGCGCAATTGCTGGTTGTATGGTTCAGAATGGTGCCATCACTCGTGGTAGCAAGGTTCGATTCCTGCGTGAAGGAAAGATCATCTGGAAGGGCGATGTCAACTCGCTCAAGCGCTTCAAGGAAGACGCTACAGAGGTCAAAGCCGGCTTCGAATGTGGTATCGGTCTTTCAGACTTCCAGGACCTCAAAGAGGGCGACACGATTGAGACCTACAAGGTCGAAGAAATCGCTCGTACTCTAGAAGAATCTAACTAGATTCATTGCCTCGATGTTTGGCAGAGCCAAACTCGGTAAGTGAGCGTAGCGAACGACGTCATCCTGAACTTGATTCAGGATCTCCTCATATCTTGCTAGACTCGGGGCAGCGGACGAGTAGAGGCGGAGCAGAGTGCCAGAAGTATTGAATCCGGGTGTTGATAGGGGCGTTTTTGATGGCCTTAGTACTAAGGCGAAGCGAGCGAAGTGGTTCATGTATCTCGTGGCCCCCGTTCTTTTCGGAGCTGTTGGCTCGTTTCTTTTTTATCTGTCAAGGACAACGAATGGATCTGTAGTTCCAAGTATTACTGAAGTAGGCCTGATAGGTCTCGTCTTCGCAGTATTCGGATCTCTAGTTAGCTATGCCGGACCTTTCACAGCAGATAAGCGAGAAGCTCGGGCCTTGCCGGTTTTGACAGCCGATAGATTGCAGCAAGTTGTTCAAGAGAAAGTTTCTAGTTTCGACAATGGTAGCGGCAACGTGTCGGTATATATCCACTATCACACAAGTCATAAAACTGTTGTGATTCAGGTCGAGAGTAAGGACGCAGTTTGGGTTGCTGAACTTGGTGACTCAATTCATGAAGCTGTTAGCAAGGCTAAAAGTAAGCACGAATGGGGGGTCAGAGACCGTGTCTACGTCGACTTCTATGCCTTAGGAGAATGCTTCGACTTAGAAAAGGAATCAATCAGTTCTCAGTTGATTAGGTCTCTGGCCGATCAAGCAACGATTCTACAAGCCTTAGAGGGTGATGATAGTTCGCTCACCCCAAAGGATGCAGTCGTAGAACAAGACGAACCTAAACATCCCGGTCCGATGGGTTACGTTCGGCCGGCTGGAGTATTTGATCTTGGTTCAATTTCTAATGTGAATCTTGGGGCTGGGGCATCGCTCTCAGCAAAGCTTGGGCGACGCCTGGGTGTTTAGTGGCGGCTTTGGTCTCAGGACCTGTTTGGGTGCTTTCGATGTTTGGCGGAG
>CALJAE010000201.1 GCA_938028175.1 uncultured Acidimicrobiales bacterium | reverse complement strand
GCCCAAGTCTTCCAAGTAGCGTTACCAGAACTCCACATATCGTTTAGAGCCGAGTACTCACGGAACGTATCCATTCCCATCCAGAATCCCTCGTGTGAGAACAAGCCAAGCTTGCCTTCTGCGGTTAGTTTCTGCAATGGGTCATGTTCAAAGAAGTGCCCTGGATCAGTATCTAGATAATCCAAGAACTCTTTTCGGAAAGCAAAGAAACCACCCGAAACCCAAGACTCTGAAGGCAGCTTCTCGGCAAAGCCGGTAACCACTCCCTGGTCGTTAGTCTCGAGCTCGCCGTAACGACTGGTTGGATGGACGCCACACACTAGACCTAGCTGATCGGAATCAGCCAATTGATTGATCTCGGCAGTTAAGTCCAAGTCCCCAATACCGTCTCCGTAGCTACACATAAAGTAATCGTTGTCGATGTACTTTGCCACTGCGGCCAAACGGCCACCCGTACCAGACTCGAGGCCAGTCTCAGCCAGAATTACTTCCCAGTCTTCTTCTGCGGCTCCGCCAACAGATGTAACAGTTCCCAGTTTGGTCTCAACACTCAAGTCTGCTGTCATATCCCGATAGCTAGTAAAGAACTCTTTGATATCCCAACCCTTGTACCCAAGGCACAAGATGAACTTACGGAACCCATGCGCCGAGTAGAGCTTCATGATGTGCCACAGAATTGGATAAGGCCCAATCGGCACCATAGGCTTTGGCAGCTGATCCGCTACACCGCGGATACGAGTACCCTTGCCGCCACATAGAATGACTACTGGGATATCTGCTGGGTTCACTATCCGGTAACTCTCTGAGCTACGGTCGTAGCCTCTTGGCTCTTGACTCTAGCGGTTTCAATAGACACTAGGTCCACGTCAACAGGGGTTGTTTTCCTACTGTTAGAAACCTTAGCTGGCACCGTGATGACAGGAAGCAGCTTGTCAGTTACCTGGTTGAGCTGGCGGCCTAGGTCAGCGAGTTCGTCAACCTTCTGACGAGAAATCGGTGTAGCAAGAACAACTGCATCAGCGAGTCGAATCGCCTGAATGGTAGAAGCAAGATCTAGCGCTGGTCCAGCGTCGACGACGACTATCTGACCCTTGCGTGAAGCAGCCTCAATTACTCGAGCAACGTTATCTCGCTTCAGTGTTGAAAGACGAGTTGTAGCCCCTAGACCAAGCACACTGACTCGTGGATCCATAGTCTTAGTGAAGACGCTGAAGCCTTCTCTATCGACTAATGCTCCATCGTTTGCAAGTACCGCCGGGATACCACCGTTGCGTTGCCCGTTGAAAGCTTCAGTTACCTTAGGGTCACGAACATCGCCGTCTACAAGTACGACTGAAGAACCACCGGTAGCAAATCGTTCTGCCATAGCCATCGCCAACGTACTAGAACCTGCGCCTCGTTGAGTACCTACGACTGCCACAACTAGGGTGTTGTGGTTCTTAGCCTTTGCTTCTGAACGAACACAGAGCTGATCGATTACCGGCACAGCAGACCTAGGGAGCGCCCTAAAGGCTGCAAGAATGTTCTTAGACAATGAACGGTAGTGAGGCAGCTGAGCAACCACAGGGGTTCCAAGGAGCTCTCCCACAGAGAATTCGTCTAGAACCTTGGTTGAGAAACGTGCCCAACTCAGTGCAGTCAGAAGCCCAAGCAAAGAACCTGCCACGAGGCCACCGAATATAAAGATCTCTGATCCACTAGAAATAGGAACTGCTCGCACTGCCTCATCGAATACTCGTGAGTTAGCTGGAACTTCCAACGCATTTAGTCTGTCTTGCAACACACTAATTTCGTTGGTCAGTCTGGTGCGCTCCCATTCAAGATCGGGGGCAGCTACTTCTAGACTGATGACGTCAGAAGGAACCGTCGAGTCGATCTCTTGGTTAATGTCTTCAACCTGCTCGATTAGACCAATACTCTCTTCGTCTTCTGGGTCACCGAACAATTGGATACGAATCTGTTCGGTCTCGGTAGGGTTCAAGCTGCCTGACTGTACCGAGTCGATATAAGCATTGGCATAAGCATTAGCCAATGGGATCGGAAGATTCTGAACAGGGTGACGAGCAATTATCGAAACAATGTCTGTTTCAGGATCGTGCTCTACCTCAATTGCTTCCGCAACATCATCGAACTCAAGTTCTGGAAACTGTTCTGCGGTCTCGCGAACAAAGCGAGAGCTCTCGATCACGTTCAGCTCTGTAGCGATGTACCGCTCAGAGTTCTGACTGTCGCCAACAGGCTGTCTAACTACGAGCTTACTCTCAGCCTGATAGCTGATATCACTCGGAGCAAGCGTCAAACCAAGCAAGAACCCAGCGATCGCAAACAAAGCAATTATCCAGAAGCGCTTCTTCAACGCGGAGATTACAAATGATAGCTCCATAGTATTTTCTGCCCTTTCCTGGCTTAATTAGTTAAGCCCTTCAGCATTCCAACAAGTCTTCCTGCTGCAATAGCCCCTCTTCTAGAATAGTGGATGATTGAGCGATGCTCTACTCGCGCGTTGTTTGAACGCAGTTTATTTCCAAAAGAACCCGTTTTTTGGGCATTTTGACCTGGTATCGAGTAGGTCGAAAGCAGCTCACTGAAGCCAAGCCCATACAGATAATGTTGCTGCAACAACTTCTTTAAGCCTTTGCGATGGCGATAGTGAACGATTGCCTCGGCAGAGTATCTAAGTTCATAGCCTGCATCTATCAGTTTCCATGACAACGCTATATCTTCGCAACGGGTTAAAGACTCATCAAAAGTACCTGCGTCGAAGAAAGCCTTCGTGGGCATGGCCATATTTGCCGACACCAGATATGGCACATCGAGATAAGTAGGTAGCGCACCCGGTGTTGCCGGCGGCCTCCAGTGTTCCTGGCCCTCCACGCTCAGCTGCGTTTCGGCCAAGTGTCCACCCACGACGTGTTTGCTTTCTTCAGTTAGACCGCCAGTTAGCATACGTAGCCAATTTGGTTCACAAATATCGTCTGCGTCACAGAAGGCTACGACTTTTGCCTGAGCAGACTCCACTCCAACGTTACGAGCGTAGGCGGCTGACCGCTTTTGCGCTGCTACAACTAACCGACCGTTCAGATCAAACTTATCTAGCAACTTTTGGAGCTTGTCGGCTTCTTGAGACGAGTCGGAGTTAAGAACAACAACTAATTCCCAGGCGCCTTCAAAGTCTTGGATCTCTAAAGATTCTAATTGGCTAGCTAGATGTTGGTCCACCCCGCCAGCCGGCATCACCACTGAAATATCAAACATGGCTTACCACCTGATTATCGTCCTCTTCAGAGATCTCTGAGTTACGATGCTTTTGATAACGAACCAGAAGAATCCAGCTAAAGATACCTAGAACTGTTTCAGAAAGTAATGTTCCGGCCACTGCCCCCGGCCAACCGAATGGCGGAATCAAGGCAAAGTAAGAGACCAGCGAGAAGATAGCGGCAGCTATATATAACCAAGTTCTTTCTTTATCGCGTCCGAGACCGACGAGACCGTTCAATGGAGTATTGCTGAGCGCTATCAGCGGAATAAGGGGAAGTAGCCAAGGCACAATTTCGGTCGCCTCGATAAAGTCTTCGCCAAAGAGAAAGTCAATAAATGGAAGAGCGAAGAAGATCACAATAGCGACCAACACGGACACCGCCGTTGTCAGAACTGTGAACTTAATTGATCGCTGCAAGTGCACACCCTGCTCGGCATCGTCTTGTGGAAGAAACCTCTCAAATACCGCAGCATTGACTGCCCTTAACGGAGCCATTCCGAGAAGAATCACGCGATACGCAGCTCCATAGAGCCCGGTATCTCCGACAAACCCAAACGACCGTAAGATAACTTTGTCACCATTTGTTTTAAGTTGATCGGCTCCCATCGGAATGGAGAAAGACAGAGACTTCTTGAACGCTCCAGTTACGGCAGTATTTAGGCTGACGGGCACTTCATACTTGCGCTCAACGTACTTTAGTGCCAGGAACGAGTACAGAATAAAGCCAACGAAGTAGGCAACACCGATGTTCAAGATTGTGAGGCTCTCCCCTTTCTCATATGGAAGTTGAATTGAATCGAGCAACCCGATTTGCTCGCTTAGGCGAGAATCCGATACAACCAAAATACTTAGAACCACAAAGCGGATAACCAGGATGCCCAGGTGAAGTCTTGCCATAGATGCAAAACCAGTCTTTGCGTGCACGAATGCTCCAATTATCACGATTGAAGCTGACCCAAGGAGCTCAGACCCGAGGAGAAAGAAGATCTCACCGAAGTTAAGATCGTCAACGATAATCAGGCTCAGTGCTAAACCAACCAGCATTGCCACACTAGATGTAGCTAATACAGAACTTAAGAACTCCGACAAAGTGCGCTTAGGACCCAACCGGTCTCTGACAAGCGAGGTTAATAGTGCAAGGCCGGGCCCATGGAAACTTAGGGCACCGAGCGGAGCAGAGATTGCAAATACTGTGATGTAGCCAGCGTATGTTTCTCGATCTAAGACTCGCTGCAACATAAAGAACGAGAGCAACGTCACCACGAGGGTGGAGAAGTCACGCACTCCCGCCCAGATAGTATCGCCGGCCAACCCGTTGGTTAGCCCCCTGACTCTTTTAAGATTAGACCGCATCATTAAACTGCTTCACCAATGCGCTTGGCTTGAGCTAACCTCATTCCCCACACACGTACGAGGATGAGGATTGCAAACCAACCGCCTAAAAAGTTTGCTTCCGAAAGACTGGTATATGCCTGAATCAAGACAGCTGTCAGCATCCAGGCTGCGATAAACGGAAAGTCTCGCTTTAGTCTCCATGCAGTAAACCCAGCTGAAAACATAAATGCTCCCATCAGAATCACTCCCGGGATTCCGAGTTGCAATGCTAAATCCAACGGACCGTTATGAGCATGAAAAGCGTTGAAACCAACCGAGCGCCAGAAAACAAGGGTCTCAGGGTTAATACCTGAACCGCCAACATCAAACAAACCTCCGAGGCCCCAGCCTGTGAGAGGTCTTTGAGCGATAAAGTCCACGGTTGTGGACCAGATATCTGTTCTACCTGTAAACGTAAGATCTTTACCACTAGCTACGACGATTTGACCAATTGAAGCGACTAAACCAACGACCGCGAAAGCTCCAAATACAGCCGAGACCGCAAAGAAAAATCCGCCACCTCTTTCGTCTCTCTTTACCAAGAGACCCATCCAGTACCAGAAGCCGACTGCTGCCATCGCAGCTGAGATACCGGTAACTGAGTCAGACAAAAACAGTAGTATTGCTGCGGCAATCACGGTGAACCACCTTGTGACGGCATTCTTATCAAAGGCAAGAACAGTGATTATTCCGAGAGCAACAAGCGGCGACATAAAATTCTTGTGGACAAATAGGCCGTGCCAGCCATCGACTTCTAGCTCAGTACCTAAACCATTTATTCGAGCTTCGGCAAAGAGTGCTCCGGCAGCTAGTGAACTCCAAACTACGATTCGCGCTAGCCATACAAAGACGGTTTGAATATCATCAGAGCTAAGTAACGAAGCAAAAATATATGTAGCCAGCCAAACTGGCAATGACTCTATAAGAGCAAATTGAGTTCCACCCGGAGATGCAGTCCAGAACACTGACGCAACTATCCACAATACAGTAGCTATGTAACCTATAGAAACTGGTAAGCGTAAAACTAAGTCTCTCGGAGCTAGCGGAAGGACACCAATAGCTGCGGCGAGAATCAAAAGTCCAAATGGGGCTGGAAAAAAACCATTTATCGGCGGACCTTGCCCGAAGCCGAAGATAAAGAGAAGGCCAATTCCAAGAGACAACGCGCTTACCGTGCGCGCCAAAGGCTGCAACCTGGTGCTATCCACCAACGTAGCGCCGTATGGCGTCGTGACTAGCATTCGCCTCTCCTCAGCAATTTAGTAACCCACTAATAGCTTAACTGGTAACACTGGCACGTACTACTGCACCTTCACCAAGCAAAATTCTTACCTCGGCCGCCAGTTCAGGTGATTCTTTGACTCTTACAGCGGAGCCTAGTGATATTTCCAGGTCTTTCTCAACCTGGATAAATACTTCGGATTTACCCTGATATTTGGCGAAAATTGCCTTCAAATCAACCAAAAGCTGTTCGGAGAGCTGTGCTGTTGGGATGTTTAAGACCAGCGGCTTTTCTTCAACCAAGCTGTCTGCATTAACTACCGAAATCGTCTGAGCCATTAGCTTCGGCAGCTCTTCACGATTGTCTATGCGACCTTTGATTGTCACAATTCGATCATCCTCTAACAAGTGCCCATAGTCGTTAAAGGTTCTTGGGAAGACCATGACCTCAACAGAATCTGTCATGTCTTCAAGATTCAAGATCGCCATTAGGTCGCCCTTACGAGTCCACTTCTTGTTGAGACCCGTTACTACTCCACCCAGAGTTACCACAGAGCCTTCAGCCACCGAGTCAAGATCTGCGATCCGGTCACTAGTCTGAGCCTCTAACGCTCCAGTGATACCATTCAAAGGATGGTCTGAGACATAGAGACCAAGCATCTCTTTCTCGAAAGCGAGTCGTTCTCGGCGATCAAACTCTAGCGAATCAATTGTTGGACGGTCATCGAAGGAATCACTTTCAGCGGCTGACTCTCCGAATAAAGTCATCACGCCCATGTCCCGCTCTTTACGTTGCGAAACCGTCATTTCAATAATCTCTGCATGCACGTCGACAAGCGCCTTACGACTGTGGCCGAGTAGATCGAATGCTCCAGCTTTGATTAACGACTCCACAGACCGTTTGTTCAACACTGAGTAATCGACACGTTCGCAGAAATCATAGAAGTCAGTGAATGGACCATTGGCTTCTCGTTCTTGAATTATCAGAGTGACTAGCCCTTCGCCAACATTTCTAATCGCTGATAATCCAAACGAAATATCGTTTAGCTCATTTTCTGATGGGACCGATGAAAAGTTAAGCTCCGAGCTATTCACATCCGGAACAAGCACATTAATTCCGAACTGGCGGCATTCATTTAGGTACACCCCAGCCTTATCCAGATTTGACTTAACGCTTGTGAGAAGGCATGCCAAGTACTCGGGAGCATAGTTAGCCTTAAGGTATGCCGTCTGATAGCTAACCAAGCCATAACCATAAGAGTGTGACTTATTGAAGGCATAGTCTGCAAACGGCTCCATGGTGTCAAACAACTGCTCACCAAGTTCACGGCCGTAGCCAGTTTCCTCGCAGCCGTCGACGAATGTCTGACGCTCTGCAACAATCAACTCTCTGACCTTCTTACCCATCGCCTTCCGTAAGTTATCCGCCTGGGCTAGGTCGTAGCCAGCGAACTTCTGGGCGAGCATCATCAACTCTTCTTGGTAGATGCAAAGGTTATATGTTCCAGAGAGTATCTCTTCTGCATCAGGGTGAAAGGCAACAGATTCCTTGCGGCCATTTTTGCGATCTGCATAGTCGTTATGCATATTCGCTGCCATTGGTCCTGGACGATACAGAGCTACGAGCGCCGCTATGTCTTCAAATTCTGTTGGCATCATCGAGCGGATCAATGCACGCATTGGAGCAGATTCAAGTTGGAATACGCCGATCGTCTTACCTTCGGCGAGCATCTCATAGGTTTTTTTGTCATCCAGGTGGACATTATCGATATCTACGATCTCGCCTGTGACTCTTTCGATTAGTTCCAAAGTATCTGAGATAACATCGAGGTTCCTCAACCCCAAGAAGTCCAGCTTTAGAAGCCCAAGTTCTTCAACACCATGCATCTCATACTGGGTAACCACTGGGGCGTCTTCGGGATCTTGACCGCTCGATGGTTTACGTTGAATCGGTAAATACTCGGTCAAAGGTTCTTTAGTAACCACCACTGCGGCAGCGTGGATACCGTCTTGACGTCGTAGACCTTCGAGTCCCATAGCGACGTCGACAACCTCGGTTACAGCATCCTCGGCTTCATACATCTCTCGGAGACTCGCTGCCGCCTTATAACCGTCCGCATATTTATCATTTTGCTCAAAGCAGTACTTCAAAGGAGTGTCGCGGCCCATAACGAGTGGCGGCATTGCTTTTGCGACCTTATCGCCAACAGCGTATGGGAAACCTAGAACTCGTGCTGCGTCTCTTACCGCAGCACGGGCTTTGATTTGTGAGAAAGTCACAATCTGGGCAACATGTTCTCGACCATACATCCGGGCTGCGTAGTTAATCATCTCATCTCGATAACGAGAGTCAAAGTCCATGTCAATATCGGGCATCGATATACGCGACGGGTTCAAGAAACGCTCAAATACCAGATCGTATTTGATTGGGTCAAGGTCGGTTATCCAAAGACAATAGGCAACCGCACAACCAGCAGCAGAGCCTCGGCCAGGGCCGACTCTGATGTTTTCATCTCTAGCAAACTTGATTAGATCCCATGTAATTAAGAAATAGGAGCTGAAGCCCATGTTTTTAATCACATCAAGCTCATAGACGAGGCGCTCTGTGATCGTGTCGCTAAGGTTCTTACCCCACCGGATCTTGGCCCCTTCCATTGTCAAATGCAAGAGGTACTCATCGGCGTCAACAAATTGTTCTGGAATCGGAAAGTCAGGTAGCTGCGGCGAGCCGAACTCTATTTCTACATCAGCTCGCTCAGCTATCAACAAGGTGTTGTCGCAAGCCTCTTGAAGCTCTGACCAGTCTGCTCGCATTTCAGCAGCAGACTTGAGGTAGTGCTGATCTCCGTGAAACTTGAATCGGTCAGGGTCAGACATTAGCGAGCCGGTCTGAACACACAGCAGAGCATCGTGGGCTAGATGATCGTGTTGATGGGTGTAATGAGAATCATTCGTCGCTACGAGTGGCGCATCAATCTTCTTAGCTATCTCAACTAACTGAGGGTTGGTATCAATCTGTTCCGGTATCCCATGATCCTGGAGCTCGATGAAGAAATTTTCTTTCCCGAAAATATCTTGTAGCCTGCCAGCCCTCTCGAGTGCTAAATCAGGCCGATCGTTTAACAATGCCTGAAGAACCTGTCCCCCAAGGCACCCTGATGTCGCGATAATTCCTTCTGAGTGGTCGCTAAGAACATCCCAATCCACTCGCGGCTTGTAGTAGTAGCCTTCGAGGAACGCACGAGAACTTAGCTGTATCAAATTCTTGTAGCCAGTATTATTCTCTGCCAAAGCGGTTAGGTGATAGTAGAGCTTGTTGCCTCCGTCGGTATCTCCACCAGAGTCATCTAGTCTCCCTCGCCTCGATGGACGCTCTTCCCTGTGTTCATGTGCCTGGTAAAGCTCCGAACCAATGATTGGTTTGATGCCATATTTCTTACAAGCTTTGTAGAAATCTAGAACTCCATACATGTTGCCATGGTCAGTTATGCCAAGCCCCGGCATTTCGTTTTCAGCCGCAGCCGATACCAGCTCGTCAACCTTTGAAGCGCCATCCAACATCGAGTACTCGGTATGAACATGTAGATGTACGAAAGAACTCATTACAACCGGTCGAATCTAAACTAGGTGGTAGTGAACTCTAGTACGAATCGAGCAGTTCTACCATCGCCCACGCCCAAGCAATGGTCACCGAACCCTTAGATGGCTTGATTTTAAAGGAATCAGCCGCACTTGCTTCAGGCCATTCAAATAGGAATGACTCTGAACTGGACTTCCCAACCATCTTGGTATCAGAAAAATCAGTAACATCGAATCGCTTTGCTAGACGGCGACCCCAGGCACGCTCTTCCCCTCCAGGCTTAACAGCGCTTGGCTGAGGTTCTTCTAGCTTGTCAAAAACAGCCTCAGGCAGAATGCCATCTACGCATGCAGCAAAAATGACGTCTTCATCAGGGAAGGCTACTTTTGCTTTCTTACGGACAGCCGAAACAATTCCCTTTGCGACATTCGTTTTTCCGCCCCCAATAATCGCTGGCCCAATTAAAACACACGGTGTGCCACCGATACGCTCAAGCGTTGCAAAACAAAATCCGTTAGCTTTGTCGCCTTGCTTAGAGACAAATGCAGTCACCCACTTGTCAGCTTCCTTTGAAAGTAACCCCAGAGACCCGGAAGGGTCGACAGCAAGATTAGCCAAATCCTCTTTTTCGAGGTCGGTTAGTGTGCAGCAATCTTGGTTGGTTACCGTGGTTGGCAAAAAGGCTCCTTGGTCTCCTAAATAGGTTAGTACCAAAGAGCTGTTTAGACGGGGATACCGTCTAGCGGTTAGAGGTAGACTCCGCCTCCATCATCAGTGGCTTGGACCATGGGCTCTTGTCCTTGCGTTATCTGTTGTAACTGACGTTGAGCTGCTGCTTGCTGAGCAAATAGGGTCGCCTGTATCCCATGGAATAAACCTTCCAACCAGCCCACTAACTGGGCTTGAGCAATGCGCAACTCTGCACCGGTTGGCACCCCTGCTTCATCATCGAAAGGCAGTGCGAGCCGTCGAAGTTCAGCTTGAAGGTCCTCGGATAGCGCGTCAGCTAACTCGGCTATCGATGTCTCATATATTTCAGCTAACCGGTCGCGACCAGGCTCATCTAGCTCTGTGGCCTTAACTTCGGCCAACAACTGCTTGATCATGCTTCCTATGCGCATCACCTTTGCTGGCTCTGACACCGTTCCAGGTTTTTGAGCCTTCTCCTCTGTCGGTTCTTCAGTGATTACTTCTGGACTTTCAGCCACGACTTCTTTATCTTCTGGTTCTTCAGTACTCATGTTCACCTTTTCTAATCGATTAACGCTGTCAAACAGGGCACCAACATTTCAGCAGCGGTCACAGAACCATGTCTACCTACCAGTTCAAAAATGCCGGTGTCGTTTGGATCGTCAAATGCTATCGGCTCGAATGGAATCAAGGCTACATCCCCAAGCCGACCTCTTGCTTCGGAAGTAACCGTAGGCCCGAACCAGCCGGCGTCAATAATCTCGTCAACTGATTTAACCCAAGTCGTATCGGAGTAGAGTTGGGCCGCTCTGTCTAAGATTTCGCTCTCTTTGCCTTGCTTGACATGAAGCCACCTGAAGCGACCTTCGCCGGAAAGCTTGTCGCATAGCTTGATGATCGACGGATCAATCTCGAGAGCTGACCCTCTGCAATCAACCTGGCCATGATCCGCTGTGATAATAAGCTGCGTTCCAGAAGGTAAGATTTCAATTAGATCAGCAACCATTCGATCAGTAGCAGCAACTTCAGCGTCGAAGACATCGCCTAGGCCGTACTCGTGCGAAACTTTATCGATACCGTCATAGTAGGCGTAAACCAATTGCTCTCCATCAGCAAGCAATCGTGTGATGTGACTAAACATAGTACCCAGGGTTCGATAGCCAGCTAGACGACTCCCCCTCCAACCAGCGGTTGTGAATCCTGAATTCTCAAACTCAGATCTGGCCACATAGGCAATCGACTCTCCCATGAAAGGTTCGAACGGCTGAACTGTTTCCGGAGGAACTTTGTTTCTGAGATCTACACCATCGACATCTGCCCAGCGAAGTGCATTGAGAATATGACCATCGACAGTAAATCGGTAACCGACTAGTCCATGTTCCCCAGGGGTCAGACCGGTAGTTATAGAAGTCAGTGCTGTCGACGTCGTACTAGGAGCAACAGAGGTAATTGAACCACCGGTCAACCCTGAGAGCGTTGGTGCAATCTTGGCTCGCTCTTGCAACTGAAGATAACCAAGGCCATCGAGAACTAGCAGCACCTTAGGTGAGCCTGATTCCAGGTTAATTGGCAACTTGGATTCTGTACTAGGCCTCAAGATGGCGGGGATGATGTCTGAAATACAGCCGCTACCGTACGCAGGTAGAACCATCTTCTTTGTTTCAGAACTCACAGCTTGCTACTCAATCCAACTCTACTTCTTCTGTCTCTAAGATAGTGCCGTCCTCATCGAGCTCGGCATCATCTACCAGATCTTGATTATCCAGGTCTCGTTTGTCCAAATCTTCGTCTGTTGAATCATCGATGAATTGCCTTGATTCATCGCCTTCAAGATCTGTCTCTAACTCAACATCTTCGGTTGGATTATCAAAGCCAATAAAGACCAGAGCAATGGCACCAACCGTTATTGCTGAGTCAGCCAGGTTAAATACTGGCCAAGGCCCGATATCTATAAAATCTACGACGGCCCCTGCACCTATGCCATCGCCATCCGAACGCAACAGCCTGTCGTAAAGGTTTCCTGCAGCACCACCAGCCACTATGCCTAGGGTGAGCCCCTGAAGTCTTAGTGTCCGCCTCCAGGCTAGGAAGCCTAAAAATATCAAAACAAATACTGCTGCTAGAGCAAACCAGCGTCCAAACCCTTCACCGGTAGAAAAGGCGGCCCCATTATTGAACAATAGACGCAGCCGAACGCCTGAGAACAATTCTTCGCAGTTGCCTGTCTGACCGCACGAACGGTCTTCGAGAAAACCTTGAATCCAGCGTTTGGTGAACTGGTCTGCCAGCAACACAGTCGCAGCAGCTGCCAGAAAGAAGCGAAGTCGATACATCACTTTTCCTTAAACAAACATTGAAGTCTTGTGCTCTACACGCACAGATGCCTCTGGTATGTACTCGAGTCGAGCCTTTGGAATTGGCTCAAGACTAACCAGACATAGACCGTAAACACCATCTTCGATTCTCTTCAGAGCGGCATCAATCTCATCGACTGCGACTCGAGCTTGAGCAGACAAAGCAAGATCTCGATCACGCTCAACTGCGAGAGTATCGCCTTCGCCGGACTCCTCGTCGAATTGCACATCTCCAGGTTCACGGTCAGCCATCAATGCC
>CALJAE010000200.1 GCA_938028175.1 uncultured Acidimicrobiales bacterium | reverse complement strand
CCTGATCTAAGCCAAAGCAATCGGCAAGGTGAAATACCCACTAAAAAGCCAGATTTAGTTGACTAGTAGTAGTTCGAGTGAGCTCAAATTTGGTGTTTCTTGACCGATGGGTAGTGGTGAAAAGCAAGCTGAAACAGAGTGAAAACTACTCCGTAGCCATAGATAACCCAGAGCTTGTTATGGCACGTCATCAGGTCTTTCAGCGAATACGACTACCGTTTGTTCTGCTTGCTGCCACATCGGGTCCCACTTTGTGGTTCTTTTCTCAAACCGTAGTTGGGATGCAACAAAATAGCATTACGGACTGGGTCATTTTGGCGATCCTGGCTTCAACGGTAGCGATGGTATTGACTGGCTTCTCTAGCTATACCAATTCACGCATTTCGCGTCATGGCCTTCCACTTGGATTCTTCAGCGCTACAACGGCAATAGCCCTCAGCACTGGTTCGATTGTTTTGACTAACTCGAATCCAGATTTTGAATTCATCGCCATTGCAGTTGGAATGCTTCTTGGGTCCGTTGGCGCTGTAGCGATGACGTTTTCAAATATCAGACCATTTGCCAGAACACTAGTTTTAGCGTTGGCTGTACCTTCGCTGTTCACCCCCTTCGTATACGGTGAAATTCAATGGAACTTGGCGGGCGCAACAATAGTCAGCCTTTTCTTTGCCTTTCTATTTCCATCAGTTCATACTTCTCAGTTTGAAGAGTTAGTTCGACTTAGAAACTATGCTGAGAGTAAGGCTGAGACTGAGCGTAAACGCTCACATCACGATCACTTAACGGGCTTACTTAACCGTTTGGGAATTTCAGACTTCTTTTCTAATACCCCGTCAGAGCAGATAGAAGCGGTTTTGTTCTGTGATCTAGATGGCTTTAAGGACGTAAACGACGGTCTCGGACACGAAGTCGGCGATCAAGTGCTTAATCTTGTTGGGCAACGGCTAACGGCACGACTGGGTGATAAAGGTAAGGTTGCCCGGCTCGGTGGAGATGAATTTCTTCTAGTGGTTACATCAGATATTGACCAGAAAGAATTTGCCGATGGCTTGATCGAGCTCCTTGAAGAACCGTTTGCTATAGGCAGAGAGCATGTATATATCTCTGCGAGTGTCGGCATCAGCCCAATAGAAGACTGGGATTCTGGCTCTGACTTTGCGGAATACCTAAGACGAAGTGACTATGCGCTTTATGCAGCTAAATCTACTGGCCGCGGTCAGGCAATCGAGTTTAACAAAGAGCTTGCAGATAGCAGGGTTGCCTCGGCTGCTACGCGTGAAGCGCTTAGAAAAGCGACTCGCAGCGGTGAAATAGATATTTGGGGCCAGCCTATTTACGATCTTAAAACACGCAAAATAGCGATGGTTGAGCTGCTGGCCAGGTGGAGCTCTAACCCTCAAGCTTCAACAGCAGAGTTCATAGCTCAAGCTGAGGAGACCGGAATCATCGACACAGTGACCGAGCTGGCGCTTGCCAAATTTGTTGAATGCAAAGCAAATTGGGTGGGGCATGAACATTTGAGCGATGTCCGTATAGCTGTCAATATTTCTCCCCGTAGTTTCGAGCGTGGAAAGATTCAGGACCAGATCACAGCTGCCTGCAGCACATCTGGGGGGCGATACCAAGACTTAGTAATGGAAATCACAGAGGGCGTAACTTTTGAGCATTATGAGCGAGCACTGCAGGAGATGCGAGAGCTAAAAGCGCTTGGGATAGGCATTGCGCTAGATGACTTTGGTTCGGGATTCAGCTCTCTAAACCGTTTCTTTGAGCTGCCAATCAGCGAGGTGAAGATCGATAGATCTCTTGTTGATGGACTGGTAGCAGCCCATGAGAAGCAGACCATGACCCAAGCAATTGTTATGATGTCGACAAGTCTTAACCGTACAACAATCGCTGAAGGGGTTGAATCGCTTGAACAACTCCGAGCGTTGGCTGACCTTGGAGTAACCCACGCTCAGGGATACTTCTTAGCTGAACCAATGCCGCTTGATGAACTTGTCGATCGGGCGCAAGGAATCTTTGGCCGTCCCGAGTATGACAAGCCGCTGACTCATGTGCCCACCGATAGTCCAGCCCTCAGCATGCTAAAAGCTCCTCGCTAAGCGTCGGTATCTGAAAGCTCTTCTAGCTCGGTCTTTGCTGTCTCTGGTAGGAAGAAAGCAAACACGAAGATTAGAACTACGTAAGAGATAGATATAAATGACACAGCTATACCAATGTCATCGAATACATCAATAAGTCGAGCAGTCGCCAGTAGGCCCAATCCGCTACCAGCGACTAGCAGTACGTCTATGTAGCCGTTAGCCTTTGAGCGTACTCGTGTGCCAAACAGCTCGGACTTGTAACCATAGATTGCTGGAAACGCCATGCCGCTACCGGTAACAGTCACAGCGTAAGTTAGAATTAGTCCTATCCCGACCAAGTTGTAAGAGAACGCTCCAGCAACAGCCGCAATTGCTATTGCACCGATTCCGACTTGTTTACGTGTGAAACGGTCGGCTAGTAGGCCGCCTACGACGATGGCTAGAACCGCAGGGATTGAAACTACCGCTTGGAATGTAGTTATTTCGGTTCCTGTCCAACCAAGGTCTACCAAGAGGGTGTTTCTCACAGATCCGAAAGGGGTGAAGAAGAAGGTTGAGCAAAACGAGACTAAGCCAACGATCAACAGATTTCGTTTGTCTTTTCGACTGAACCTAGTATCTGGCTTTACTGTCTTTGTTTCTTGAATCTGTTTGGTGAAGCGACTGGTTTCTTCAAGATTTTTGTTTGCGTGCATAACTGCAAATATTAAGAGACCACTAGCTACAAACGGAACCCGCCATAGTTCGATATTTATATCAGTTAAAGGTAAGAAAATGGCGGTGAAACCTGCACCAATGCCGCCCGTGAGAGTCATCACCGTTATGCCACGAGCTCTCCACCCAGCGGGTACTTGCTCTATAACCGCAAGGGTCAAGAGTGAAAACATTGCGGTAATAAAGGCTCTTGATATGGCTTGCGTTGTAATGATCCAAGGCAAATTTTCAAAAACTGCCGTTAATACGTTGAAGATAATGGCGGCAATCGAGACTGCGAACAGAAGCGGTTTTCTACCAAAGCGATCGGCAAGCGGAAGAACGATAATCGCAACGATGATTCCAACTCTTATCCAGGCTTGCGCATCGACTTGTCCTGCTTCACTTATATCCATGTCGTTGCCGATAAACGCTATTTCTTGCCCCAGGATTGCGCCTAAGAAACCTGATATGAGGCTGTACATAGCGAGCACACATATTGAGCGAACTGTTTTAGCTGTGACTACTTCTTCTGGCCACCAAGAGTGTTCTGCCTGAGGAGGTTTTTTGAAAGCAGGTTTAAACACTAGACCGAGCAGCGGCCCCCAATAGGGGGCATCTAGCTCGAAGTCGATGATCTGGTTCACATCGCCAGTTGTGGGGTCAACTTCTACCGATCGAGAGTAAGACTTAAATGGGCCTTTGGCTTGGGTCCAACTGTTTTCGCCATCAGATTGTTCAACTAGAAAGTCAGTGCGTTGTTCTACAACAGCTTGTGCTTCAGCACTGCCGGCTTGAAATGTGGACTTAACGGTTGTCATCGGCAGCTAGACGGTCTGATGTCTTTGCTTTAAGTCTCTTTGTGGCGAGAAGAAGAAGGAAGCCGACTATGGCGAGAGGTCCTACCACCATTAGAATTTCGTCCCAGCCACCTTGGTGCGCCAGAGGGACATCTGAAAAATCCATGTCGTTATCCTATCCGACTATTGGGCTATGAAATGGGCAAATAAAGTTCTATGCTGTTCGAGAGGTCAATTATGCCAGATACATCTCCGATAAAAGAGACCACGTTAGATGCGCCAACAGCGGGTGAAGATTTTGAATCTAAGGTTGCCGACGTAATCAAGGTCATTCGGCCAGCCATTCAGGCAGACCAGGGCGATATCTTCCTCCGTGAAGCTAAAGAAGATACGGGTGAGGTGCTGGTCGAGCTAGTCGGGGCTTGTATTACTTGTCCGGCGTCTTCGCAGACCTTAAAAGATGGCCTTGAGCGGATACTTAAAGATCGAGTCCCAGGGGTAACCTCTGTCCGCCACATCGGCGAAGAACTCCTCGGAGACTCTGGTACTCCCGTTACGCTATAGGTGAGCGGCGCTGAACTCGGTCGAACCCGTGAGGGTTCGCAGTGAGCATAGCGAGCGGCGGCACACCAGTCACGCTATAGGTGAGCGGCGTCATTCTGAACTTGATTCAGAATCTTAGTTCCTGACTTTGATCGTAAAACGAAAGAACCCCGGCGCAGTTGCCTGCACCAGGGTTCTTTTCAAACTTAGAGCCCAACCCTAAGTAATAAGTTGTGTTACTTCTTTAGAAGGTCACGGATTTCAGCAAGAAGCTCCTGATCTGGAGTAGCTGCTTTTTCTGTGTCCATTCCACCCTTGTTAAGAGCCTTAACAATCATGAATACTGCGAACGCAATGATAATGAACTTGATTAGCTCAGATAATACGTTGCCGACGAGTAGGTCGCCGATAGCCAGCGTTGAAACAAATTCACCTGGATTGTCAGTACCAACAATTATTCCCACAAGATTCAGAATTAGGTCCGAAACTGCAGCGATTACTGGTTCAAAGCTCAGAGCTAGAACGAGCCCTACAGCGATTGGAATTACATTGAATTTCTTCAAGAAAGCCATGAATTCTTTAAACATTTTTGTTCTCCTTAGATTACGGAGAGATAGAGCCAGCCCGCTTAAAGCTTAAAACCCAACTTCTCCTTATCTTCTAGGATAGGGGATTGGCTGGTTTATAAGGGTGGATGGTCTGGGGCCAGTATTATTTACCTAAGGGAACAATCCAGAGAAAGGCGCTGTTTTAGCTAAGTATGCGTGAAGATGCGGTTTGTTACAATCACGAGAATAGACCTGCAGCAGTGGCTTGTCAGCGTTGTGAACGCCCAATCTGTGCCAGTTGCATGAGCCAAGCTTCTGTGGGGTTTCACTGCCCTGAGTGTGCCAAAGAGGGCGCTCAAAAGGTTTACCAAGGTATTGGTAGCACTGCCGGTGACCCTATTTTGACCAAGGTTATTCTTGGTTTGATCGCAGTAACGTTTGTCTTTCAGTTCATTGGCATGGGCAGAGAAAACTCCAACCTTCTAGTTCTTTTCGGTCCTCTAGTTCAAGATGGTGAAATCTGGAGGATCGTAACCTCAGGTTTCGCACACTCCACTGGCTTTATATTCCATATTGGGTTTAACGCATACCTACTGTGGGCTTTTGGACAGCAGCTTGAACCGCTATTAGGCAAGCTAAAGTTTGGGCTTATATATCTTGGTGGACTATTCGGAGGGTCACTGGCAGTCTTGCTATTCAACTTTGACACCCCGACTTTGGGTGCATCGGGAGCAGTTCTTGGTTTGGCTGGTGCCATGGCCGTCATCTACCAGAAGAACGGATTTGGTATTTTGAGTTCACCAATTGGATTTTTCATCCTGCTCAATATTGGACTGCCAGTACTTGTGGGTGGCATCTCATTTTGGGGACACCTAGGGGGCTTAATTGGTGGTGCCGCAGTAGCGCTGCTCGTGAGTAACGGTGGTTCAGCTAATCGTAATCCTGGGCAGTTGGTCAGCGGAATGGTGCTGGTT
The DNA here is from genome assembly GCA_938028175.1 of uncultured Acidimicrobiales bacterium. Classification (GTDB taxonomy): domain Bacteria; phylum Actinomycetota; class Acidimicrobiia; order Acidimicrobiales; family SZUA-35; genus JAHDDW01. Next base: position 2,625 of record CALJAE010000200.1, on the reverse strand, counting down.
ATAGCTTTGGCGGGTGCAGCCGTCTATGTTGGGCTAACTAATCCGGTCGGTGCAGGGCTTTTCTAATTCGCTTTGCGAGCGTTCGCAGCGCTGGACCGTTGCGATTACTTCAAGGGGAACTTGCTACTGAGCCTGCTTAAGTTGCGGGTCCAGATGAGTTTTAGGATTGGCTTGGCGAAGAATGCTCCAATAGGTCCAGCTAGATACAGTGGAAACTCAAGCTTCTCAGACCAAGTAAATAGTGTTTTGTCACCAGCAGGCTCCAGAGTAAAGAGCCCGACACCAGTCACAATTCCGGAGTGAGTGACACCCATCTCTTTGTTGTCCACCCAAGATGTGACCGTCATCTTGTCATTCAACTTAATAGGACCAACCTTGGTTAAGCAGTCAAACGTCGTGCCAACTCCTTCTGTATTGTCGCTGGTGAACGTGATGCTTTCGGCATCGGCCATCCATTCGACGTGAGAACCAATATCTCTAAGATAAGTCCACAACTTCTCTGGAGTTGCATTGATGGTCTTAGTGACTGTTATTGATGGCACAATAGCAAGACTAGACATAGTTACTGGAATTGATATCGATGCGACTAGGTTTAGAGATCGTAATGGACTTCTTCTTTCCACGAACAGATGCTGGGGTGCTCGGCCAAACCATTGCTGCGTTGTTCATTTGGGCCGGCATCTTCCTGCTGACTCGCAAGCTGAGACGAGAGTATCGTGTATTCATACTCGGGCTGTTCTTCGTAAACGCTGGGTTCTTTGCGTTCCGAACCATCCACTAGCACCTATCCTTGACTAAGTGATCTGTTACCTAGATAACGCAGCAACAACCAAGACTCGACCCGAAGCCATTGAAGCAATGGTGTCTGCAATGACGCAGGAGTACGCAAACCCAACCGGAGCACACTCTATGGCACGCAGCGCTAGGCGACTCATAGAGGACTCTCGGGAGAATATTGCTGACTTGCTTGGTCTAGACCTAGGAGAAGTCATATTCACTTCTGGAGGGACCGAGTCCGACAACCTAGCTATCAAAGGGATTCATAAACTTAGAGGCGGTGTGGTTGCCTGCTCGTCTATCGAACACGATGCAGTATTGCATCCGGTGCAACAACTAGACGGCAAAGTTATCGAGGTAGACGCAGACGGAATAGTCAAACTCGACCAGGTCGAAGCCTTACCCGATGACACTTCGATCGTTTCGGTAATGGCTGCAAATAACGAAACCGGTGCGATCCAGCCAATAGCTAAAGTGGCCGAGATAGTGCGGGCAAAATTTCCAGAAGCAGTCTTTCATGTTGACGCAGTACAGGGATTCTGTTGGCTTGACCTGATGGAAGTCTGCAAGCTTGCTGACATGGTTTCACTATCAGGACACAAGTTTGGCGGGCCTAAGGGGGTTGGAATCCTGGTCTCTAGGTCGGGCATAAAGTTTCGACCAACTCAGATTGGGGGAGGTCAAGAACGTGAACGCAGAGCAGGCACCCATAACGTGCCTGGTATTGCGGGTATGGCCGCCGCAGCGCAGGCCACAGCAGCCAAGAAAGACGTCGGTATCGCCCACACCAAAGAACTCCGTGACCAGCTAATAACAAGAGTCCCTCAAGAAATCTCAGATACTCATATAACTTCGGTCAACGCAGACAGGTTGGCCAACATCGCCCACTTCTGCTTCGAAGGGGTCGATTCAGAAGCACTACTGTTCCTGCTCGAGAGAGAAGGCATCATGGCATCAGCAGCAAGTTCCTGCGCCAGTGGCGCAATGGAATCGAGTCATGTGTTGACAGCAATGGGTGTACCAGCAAATCTCGCTAATGGATCATTGCGACTGTCGTTGAGTTATGAAACCACGCAAGCAGAAATAGACCACGTAGTGGAGAAACTACCTGCTGCAGTAAATCAGATTAGAGGGGCGAAAGAGGCTTAGCCTTCAAGCGCAGCAATGTTTACTGCGACTTTGCCTTTTCCTCTTGAGTCGTCTTCCATGTCGAAGCTAACTCTTTGATCGTCATTGAGGGTCTGCATGCCTGAAGCCTGAACAGCGGAGATGTGCACAAACACGTCTTTATCTCCCTCGTCTGGTGCGATAAAGCCGAAGCCCTTTTCGTTGTTGAAGAACTTTACTGTGCCATTAATAGTCATATCCTTAAGCCTAAGCCGATCAGCGGCGGATAGTCGCTTCTTTATCAGTTATTTATTGGTTTAACGTCGGAAGGCTGGCAACCAAAGGGTCAAGGCACTCGATGAATTTAGAGATACTAGACAAAGGCCCTTTTGAACCTCTCGTTTATATCGCTAGCTTTAACAGAGACGAAAGGCGGCAAAAGGTGTCAAAGAGTTGGCTTTTAGATGCAGCGAGCGAGCGGATATCACAAGACTTATTTGAGGAGTCTCTTGAAAGTCAGCTGATCGCTGAAGCGGGACGAAGGCATGAACGTCGCAGCTACCAAGGGAGACGTCCCTGGAACGAGCCGTTGGCGGTGGACGAAAACAGGTCAGAGTCTCTGCGGGATTTAATCGAGTCTGTAGCAGCACTTCATAGATATAGCATTCGACTTTTAGATTCAGCTAAAGCTGATGGAGATCCTGTCCACATCGATTGGTTTAGTGGAGTTACCGAATGGAT
>CALJAE010000199.1 GCA_938028175.1 uncultured Acidimicrobiales bacterium | reverse complement strand
CCCTTTGACAGCAATAAGGTTGGCTTCGTCTGTGCTGTAACGGTAGATCGAAGTTCCGCTAGGCAGCCAATCCATTGCTCTTTCGTATTGTTTTTCTCTGATTTCTGCCTTTGGATGATCGGAATGTACAACTACCTTTGTCTCTGGCCCGGTTTTGTACGAGCTGCGAATGCCGAGAAAGTTAATCTCGGGAAGCTGTTCTTGAAACATAAACGGGATGTTGTTTGGCCTTAGCTCTGCAAGTTTCTCTATGGGAAGGTTGACATGGAAGAAGTAGATATCCCGTTCGCAGTGAAAAGAGTGAATTGCCCCTTTGGATTTTCTGGAAGTAGAACGTTGACTGTAGCCAAGGTCTTCAAGATCAAAGTTGTAGAAGTGTGCCGCTCGTCCGGTGTATAAACCGATAAAGTCAACTCCGCCTGCGTGGAACAGAATCGTTAGGTCCTGGTCTGAAGATCCAATTGTGCCGGTTGGAATGAATTTACTGGTGTTGACGCTTTCTAATGTGAACTCGGTCTGGGCGAACGCCGGGAGTCGATCGCTTACCGCTATGGGCCAAGAGTCTGGCTTCCATCTAGCGCCGTTTGGTCCTGTGATTATTCCTGCCATGTGTCCGCCTCCACAATCTGGTTTGATTCTAACGGCTTAGAAATAATTCTGCCCTAGATAAAGGAACGGTTTTAGAGCGTCTGTCGCTAGAACAGTCCGACGACTTTGCCATCTTCAGTTACATCCACGTTCATAAACGCTGGTTTGCTGCCCAAGCCTGGCATGGTGCGTACTGCTCCAACCAGTGGATATATAAAGCCAGCTCCGACAGATGCTCGCACCTGAGTAATCGGTATTGTGAATCCGCTTGGAGCATTCTTTAGCGCAGGATCGTGGCTGATACTTAGGTGAGTCTTAGCCATACATATTGGTAGATCGCCAAAGCCATTGGCTTCGTACTCTGCAATCTGTTTTTCTGCCTGCGGTTCAAAGCTGACACCATCGGCACCGTAGATTTCTTTGGCAATAATTTCGATCTTCTCTTTGATTGGTAGCTCCAGATCGTAGAGGAACTTAAAATCGCTTGGTTGTTCACACGCTGCCACCACTGCCTCAGCAAGTTCAACAGCGCCTTTGCCTCCGTTGGCCCAGTGGTCGCTCATCGCAGCGGTTTCTGCACCTGCTTCGACAGCGGCTTTCTCTACCAACGCAACCTCTGCGTCTGTGTCGGTACTGAACTTATTGACAGCAACAACTACCGGGATGCCAAAGCGTTTAGCGTTTTGGATGTGGGCTGCCATATTGTCTAGTCCGGCTCGAAGGAGATCAAGGTTTTCATCTGTGTATGCAGAATCAAGATCTTTGCCTGGCGTTACCTTTGGACCCCCACCGTGCATCTTAAGTGCTCGTATCGTTGCAACCAAAACAACACAGTCAGGAACTAGCCCTGAGTTGCGGCATTTGATGTTAAAGAATTTTTCCATGCCGATATCTGCACCAAAGCCAGACTCGGTCACAACGTAGTCTCCTAGTGTCAGGGCGATTCGGTCGGCAACAATAGAAGAGTTCCCGTGGGCGATGTTGGCAAACGGGCCAGCGTGAACAAAAGCTGCTTGACCTTCTAACGTTTGCATAAGCGTTGGGTGGATAGCGTCTTTCATCAGCACCGTTACTGCGCCCGCCACACCTAAGTCCTCAAGGGTGATTGGCACTCTACTCTTACTTGAGCCAATAACGATTCGTCCACAACGCTCACGTAGGTCGGCAAGGACAGACTTGTAATCATCGCCGTCGACTAGCGCCAGAATTGCCATGATCTCGCTAGCCACCGTAATATCGAATCCGGTTTGTCGGGCACGTCCATCTAGTGGTCCACCCAAGCCGACTGTGATGTTGCGCAAAGCGCGGTCGTTAACATCTGCTACTCGATTCCAAGTCAGGCTGTACGGGTCGATGTCTAGGCGCTTTAGTCCAAGTTCTTCAAGTTGGTCGTCGCTAGATCGATCTTCGTGAAACAATCGAGCATCAATAGCAGCAGCAACCAAATTGTGTGCAGCGGTGATGGCATGAATGTCGCCCGTCAGGTGAAGGTTGAATTCTTCCATTGGAACAACCTGGCTATAGCCGCCACCAGCAGCTCCACCTTTTATGCCAAAGGTTGGGCCCATGCTTGGTTGACGAATGCAGGCAATCGATTTGTGTCCCAGTTCGCCTAAGCCTTGTGTAAGACCGATGGTTGTAGTTGTTTTGCCTTCGCCTAAGGGAGTTGGGGTGATTGCGGTCACATCGATGTATTTGCCCCGTGGCTTATCGGCCAATTTCTTGATTACGTCCAGATGTACTTTGGCCTTGTCGTGGCCATAGGAGATGAGGTCGGTATGAGACAGTCCCAATGAGTCCGCGATGTCTGTTATCGGCTTTACTTCTGCAGCTTGTGCAATATCTAGATCTGACGGCACTGTAGCCTCCTCATTTGATAGCTACCATGATAATTGGGACTCTGTTAAATAGCCGCAATTATCACTCACCATTACCCAGACAAGCTTTTACCGACTAGATTGACCGTGTGGGAATTGTTGATGAAGACATCGCCAAAGTCAGAGATGGAGCTGACATTGTGGCGCTCATCGGCGGCTACACCCAGCTAAAACGTGTAGGTCGCCGTTTCCAAGGTCTCTGCCCGTTCCACTCAGAGAAGACTGGCTCATTTTCTGTTAACTCCGAAGACGGCCTCTACTACTGTTTCGGCTGCGGTCAAAAAGGCGACGCTATAACTTTTGTTCGAGAGAAAGAACAACTCGACTTTGTCGGCGCAGTTGAGTTCCTAGCAAACAAAGCCGGCATCCAACTTAGGTACACAACCCAGAACGAGTCCGCTGATCGAAAACGAGACACCAAATTAAAAGGGTTGGTCGAAGAAGCTGTCGAGTTCTATCACGAACGACTGCTAACAGATCCAGGCGCTGGTGCTGCCCGATCCTATTTGCGAACCCGTGGCTATGACGCAGAACAAGTTAAGAAGTTTAAGATTGGCTGGGCGCCAGACGATTGGGATCAGCTCTCCAAATACTTAGTTAAGAAAAACAAAATCTCTAACAAAGACCTAACCGACTCTGGGCTCGGCTTCGTTAATCGGCGAGGTAAGTCCCAAGACTTTTTCAGAGCCAGAATTTTATTCCCTATATTTGATGCTCGTGAAGCAGCAGTTGGTTTCGGTGGGCGCATCCTGCCAGAAGATCTGCGACCAACTAAGCCAGGCAAGACAAACTTTCCCGAACCAAAGTATAAGAACTCAACCGAGTCAAGAATCTACGCCAAGAGTAGAACGCTCTATGGTTTGAACTGGGCGAAGCAAGACATCGTCACCTATGACCGAGTAGTTGTGTGCGAAGGCTATACCGATGTTATTGGCTACCACATGGCTGGTATGAGCCAAGCAGTCGCAACTTGTGGTACTGCCTTAACCGAAGATCACGTCAAATTACTGAAGCGCTTTACCAACAAGGTCATTCTCTCATTCGATGCTGACGCTGCTGGTCAAAACGCTGCGATGCGCTTCTATGAATGGGAGAAGGCCTACGACATTGAAGTAGCTGTCGCCGATATCCCGAATGGATCAGACCCCGGGGAGTTGTCCTTGCAGGACCCTGCCGCGTTGGTTGCAGCCGTCGATGACGCTAAGCCGTTCCTTGCTTTCAGGATCGACCGAGAGTTGCGTGAGACTAACTTGGCGTCAGTCGAGCATAAGGCTAGAGCCGCAGAGCGTGTACTTGATATGGTTGCAGAACATCCAGATCCATTAGTTCGTGACTCATACGCAATGGAAGTAGCTAGTCGACTTCAGATTAGAGAAGACCTAGTGCGTCGTCAGCTAAAGCGTGGCAAACGTTCGGGTGCACCATCGCCATTACAAGTTGTCGCCTCAAACTTAACAGCCGAGACGAACTCACCAGAGATCGAAGCCCTCAAACTATTGGCTGCAAAGAACGAAGTCCTGCCAGATTTGTTAATCCCAGAACTATTTACCGACCCGTTAGCGCAAGCCACTTACGAAGTGCTTGCTGACTTTCCATCGAAGGCTGAAGCCGAGCAAGTAACACTCCATTCATTGATTGAAGAAGCTGGCCCTGAAATTGGTGAGCTAATTCACAAGCTCTCAGTTTCTTCGACCGATGCGATCCCACTAGATGTCGCAGCGCTGTTGTGG
>CALJAE010000198.1 GCA_938028175.1 uncultured Acidimicrobiales bacterium | reverse complement strand
CCGACAGGATATGCAAGCAGTAGCACGATGATTGCAATCGTTCTAAATGAGAGCGAAATTAGGCCAAGTACTGGGGCGAAGCTATCGATAAAGCCTCTGCGCTCAGCGTAGTCGCTAAACGCTATTGGCTTTGAAGCCGCTGGAGCTTCCTCTTCGTTGTCGGCCCCGGCTTCGTCACTTGGTTGTTCTTCTGGTTCCGCTGGATCTTGTGGGTCGGCAGGATCGGGTTCAGCCGGCTGGGTGTCTTCAAATTCTAGATCTTCTGGTTCTTCGAAGCCTGGTGAAAAATCCTGGGACGGCTCAAGGTCTGTATACTGAGTAGCACCTGGAAGGCCACGAGTTGGGGTTGGCTCGAATGGGACCCATCCAAGTTCATCGCCAAACCAGACTTCTGGCCAAGCGTGAGCGTGGCGACCCTTGACTCCGTAAAGGGTGCCTTCTGGTGTCTCTTCAAGAACGTCGCCCCAGGTGAAACCTACAGCAACTCTTGTTGGTATTCCGAGCTGTCTGGCCATCAAAGCGAATGTTCCTGAGAACTGCTGACAGAAACCAGTTCTAGTCTGCAAGAAGTGTTCTTCTGCTGTGAGGTCCTCTGGTTGTGGTTCCAGGTCGAGCGAGTATTCGAAACCTTGGAAGAAGCTCTGTAGGGCGAGGGCTTGGTCGTATCTGTTTGTAGAACCACGAGTTACGTCGAGGGCAGTTTCTAGGACTAGGTCAGGGACGTTATCTGGTACTTGTAGATAGATATCAGAATTTACTGGAGCTGGTTGCAGTTGTTCCCCAGCGGTTCGCAGCTGCTCACGCGTAAAGGTCGGTACAGCTGACTCAACTTCATAGGTGAGACCGGTAGAGGAGAAGTCGCTGCCGATAGTAATGGTCTGGGTCAACGGGTCTGTGTTTAGTTCTGCGCCACCATCTTCTAGCACTCTTGTTGGAGATAGGGCAGCGGGGATCCAAACGTTATCGGATTGTGTTCCAGCAGCGGTTCGGACATCGAGCGATCCGATTTCGACACGCTGGCTGAGTGTTCGGCCTGGCGTTTCTTCAGGCTGATTGTAGATCGTGTCCTTATCGGAGTCGCCGCCGATTCGGACTTCCCAGATAGCGGCGTTGCCTCCTGAGGCAGTCGTATTTCTATATGTATCGAGACCAACGATTCGCCAATAGGTTCTTTCCTGTGCTGTTACTTGGAAGAGGGGGTTCTCAGATTGCTCGACCAGTCTTTGTCGTAGGTCAATAAATGGATTGGAAACTTCTCGACCTTGGGCGTTATTGTCAGAGAACTCCACGACGGGTTCGGACTGGGCGAAAGGAAGTCGCTCACCATATGCCACGCCGACCCCTACCGACAGTACTGCCATTACTGTTCCGCCGACAAGAATTGGGACGAGCCCAAGTGATGCTCGTGGACCACTGTTGACTAGAACCGAGCCTTGTGAAATTCGAACGGATCTTTGGGTTATCGCCCATGCGCAAACACCGAGTGCAAACACAAGGCTTGATGGAACAATGTTTTCGCCTGAGCTGATTGGCGGGATGGAGCCTAATACAAAGACCATCACTGCGGGCAAAGCTGGCTCGAAAGCAAGCTTAAGTCTTGTAGCTCCCCAGTCGGTTAGAAAAGCTAACAGCCATGCGACCAGCGAACCTACGAGCAAAAACGGTAAGGCCCCGTCGACTGGTGATAATTGCGTGTTGAACTCGGTGCGGAGCAAACCAAAGCTCTCAGTAAAGGCGCTTAGGTACGCCCCATTGGGAAGGAAAGAAGCTGTAGCTATGTCTCTAAAGTATGTCCAGGTAATCGATAGATAGCCGGCTAACAAGTTGAAAGCCACGACTGCTAGTATCGGCAGTTTTAGGCGGCGTCCGATGATCATTGCAGCCGAAGATAGAACAGCGAAGATCATTATTTGTAACACGTCTGCGAAGTCTGCAAACACTCGGATCAAACCAAATAGAGCGGCTGGTACTAGCACGGCCGCAGCCAGTTCTATGGCTAGCTTTGGAGTTTCTTGTGTTTCGTGGGTATTCATTTTTGTACCGCCAGTGCCCTTTGCCATACTGCTGCCAGTTGACTGCCGCCGTTTTGACCAGGATTACTATTAGCCCCTGGATGCTCGCCAGTATAGCTGGCTGCCCAGGCAGGGCTACTTTGATTGTTGTTAGTGTTAAACATCCCATCGCAGGAAATAGCGACTGCAGTCTGGTGCTTTATCTTGCATTTTGCGAATTGATTAGCTAGTCGGTCGGTCGCTTGTCCGAAGATAAACACAAGAGTTCCGCCGATTGTGCGTTGCGATAGTTTTTCTAGGACCGCATCCGGTGCGGCGGTGGAAGACGGTGTGATCAGTGCGAGGTGCTCCTCGAAAAGGTTGAGCGATTCTGAGGAGTCTATTTTGACAGGCGTAAGTGAGTCGGTGAGATAGATTTGAGTCAGGTCACCGCCAGCGTAAGCAGCATGGGCAATGCTATTTGTTGCAACGATGGCTCGCTCGAAGCCTTCCGGGCTGTAGTTGTCTGTAGAAATATCACAAACTATTGTCACACCACCTAGTTGAGCGTCCCGGTCTTGTCTTACTAAAAGATTTTGCGTTCTAGCAGCAGATTTCCAATGCACGCGTCTTAGATCATCACCAAGCACATAGGGCCTTAGAGCGTAGAACTCATCGCTGCCTGATCGGTTTGATCTCGCTGTGGTTGCGTGATGTCTTAGAGTTCCGGCCGAAGCTTTGATCGCTGGAAGCGTAAGAAGGCTGGGCCTAACTAGAAAACTCTGAATAGGGGCACCTTCAAGGCGTCGTTTCACGAGGCCAAGTGGGTCTTGTAGATCGATTTGTAACGGGCCGACTTCTAGAAGACCTCGAGCTGTTGCCGGGATACTGTAGCCAACTCGTATTTGTTGTTCTTGTTCGATTGCGCCAAATGTTAGCTTTGTGCTTTGAGTTCCTGCGATAACGTCTTTGGCGAAGAGTACTGGTGTCTTACCTTGCTTATCGTTTTTGACTGTCAGTACCAGTTGGGCTGGATCTCCAGAACGTAGTGTTGCCGGTTGTGTTGCTCTTAGGACTCGTACCTTTGGTTGGCGTATCAGCACGAACAGAATTGCGATTACTACGATTGCAATAATGACAGCCAGCAGTTGAAAGAGTTCTAGTAGTCCGAAAAGTAACGCTATTGCTAGCGTGATGATTGCGACACCTAACAAGCCCAACCCGGCGCGCGTCGGTCTCATGATTATGAGGCTGGGACGGCCACTGCGCCCAAGATTTGATTGATTGTGCCTTCAGGTGTAGCAGCCTGAAGCTGTGCTTCAGGGGTCAAGATAATACGGTGTGAGAAAACAGCGCTTGCTACTGACTTAATGTCATCGTCGACAACGAAGGTTCTACCTTGAGATGCAGCCTTTGCTCTGGCTACTTTCTGTAGCGCAAGTGTTGCTCGAGGGGAGACGCCAAGGCTGATAGCTGAGTGGCGACGGGTAGCTTCTGAAAGGCTTACCATGTAGTCCTGCAGCGCAGGCGCAACATAAACGGTTGGCACCATGTCAGCCATTCGCTTCACATCCGCAAGTGTTGCCACCGAGCCGAGTGAGTTTACGGCTTCGTCGGTTGCGTGTGTTTCTAGGATCGAGATCTCATCTGTTCGTGACGGGTAACCGACTGAAACTTTAAGCGTGAACCTGTCTAGCTGTGACTCCGGTAGGGGATAGGTTCCTTCTTGTTCAACCGGGTTCTGAGTTGCTACCACCATGAAAGGTTTTGGCAGCTCATAGGTTGTGCCGTCGACTGTCACTTGGTCTTCTGCCATTGCTTCGAGTAGGGCTGACTGTGTCTTTGGGGCTGCTCGGTTTATTTCGTCAGCCAAGACCAGTTCGGTAAAGATTGGTCCAGGTCGGAACTCGAATGAGTTTGTTCCACGGTTCCAAATGTTGACACCGGTAACGTCTGTTGGCAGAAGGTCAGGGGTGAACTGAATGCGGCCAAGTTTGGTGTCGATTGATGCTCCAAGCGCTTTCGCTAGCAGTGTCTTTCCGAGACCGGGTACGTCTTCTACGAGAATATGACCACCAGACACTAGACAGAGAAGAGCACTATCGATAAGTCCAGGCTTGCCTCGGACTACCTGCTCCATGTTCTGTCTTATTGCAGCAAAAGCTGTAGCAAAGCGTGTTGCTGTGTCTTCTGTGAGTGTCTCGGTTACCGTCATCTATTTGGCCATTCCAATATTGTTTAAACCCAACGTATACCCTAGCAATTCCCAGGCTTTTTGAGAGTTTATTAATAGAGCATGCCCTTTAGCTCCAGGTCGGATGCTCATACGGGCCCCTCCCGTGGTCTTGACTACTGGTTCGGTCTTACTAGGCTCCTAAATACTCTCTGACAGTTGGGTTGGGTCCCGATTAGCCGCTGTCTAGCTTTGCAGGGCCCCTTATTGGGGTTTCTGTTACTGAAACTAGCTTAGATTCAGTGTCGAATACCTTGAGGCGTCTGTCTGGTAACAGAGCGATCTTCCATCCTCCTTCGTGTACTAAGTGGTGGTGTTCAGAACAAAGCGGTACCAAGTTGTCTAAGTCTGTATTTCCTTTGTTGCGCCAATACTGAATATGGTGTGGTTGGCACCAGCCGATCCTTGTCTCACAACCGTCAAAGGCGCAGGTCGAATACATAGATTTGATTGCAGACCATTGGGCGTCTGTTGCCGTGCGGTAGCGGCGGCCAACATTTATCGGCACGCTTGACTTGTCTAAGACAACTTTCCGGTACACGCTGTTGCATAGGTGACGCTCGAGCGACTCTGTCGCTACCGGAGTTCCGTTCTCGGTTTCGCACACGGTTCCGCTATGCTCGCCACTGCGAAGGGTTTCAGCGTCGACAACCACTAACACTTCGGCAGTTGGAGCGAGCTTCTGATCTTTAGCTTGGACTGTAGTCTGGGTGCAGGTGCCCGAGCACCGAGTGCCGGTTCCTCGTTTTGGTCCGTGCTTCCGATTGCTATACGGGTCCAGTTTGCCAGCCACGATTTGAAACAGTGCTTCGGCTGCAAGGTTATGGTCTTTACGCACTGTGGCACCGCTGTTTGTTCGGTCAGCGCTTCGATGATTGGCAAGAATGGATACTCCTTTGTCCACGATCTTGGCAAATACTTCATAGCGTTCCGGGTCATACTGCAGAAAGCCTTGGCCCATCCCTGAATCCTTATTCATCCAGTGTTTGAACTCTGATCGTTTACGTGCACGCATGTGTTGTTCGGCTTTGCTCACAGCAGTAGTGGTGATGTGATTCTGAAGTTTCTTGCCATAACTCGCAACGTCTTCGTTGGCAGCTGCCTTGGCGACTAGCTTCATATCTAGTTTCTGCTTCTCTTGGTCTGTTAGGCGTGAAATGGCAGCGACCGTGGTCTTGAGGTTAGCTTCTGGAATTTGCCCCAGTTTGGATGCGAGTTCAGGGCTGTTGGCTACCGTTTCTGCTGTCTTAATCGTCTGCTGGATCTTATTTCTAGGGACTTGACCGGACCTTGAGAGTAGGTCTTGTGGT
>CALJAE010000197.1 GCA_938028175.1 uncultured Acidimicrobiales bacterium | reverse complement strand
GGTTTACACAAGAGGAACGATCATTGACCACGAACTTGATACCTGGATCGTAACTGGTATCTCAGCTAGGACTTGGTTTGGAACAAGCCAGTATCTGAAGTCAGAGCTTACCTTGGCGGCAGTCGCCACCTTCGGCCACTTAGGTATACGCATGAAGTCGAGGGTTGGGGCAATCGTAGCAGGACCAAAAAATCTTAACTCGCATAGACCTTCTAAGACCCGTGGGCAACTGCACAAAATCCTGACCTCGATCGACGAGGCACGCCCAGCTGACGGCACGGGATCGCCTAATTTGATTCGTGGTCTTACAGAACTACAGAAACTGACTTCAAGAAGGAGCCTCGTAGTTATTGTCTCTGACTTTGTAGATTCAAATGTTCCGTTTGCAGCGTTCAGAGAACTAGCCACAAGAAACTATGTATTTTGTGTACAACTTCGGGACCCCGTGGAAATGTCAATCCCCAATATCGGCATAGTCGACATTGAAGATCCAGCTACAGGTAAACAAGTTACGGTTGACACATCAAGCGAGCAGGTGCGAACCAGTTATGCTGAGGCCGCTAGTGCTAGACAAACAGAGCTAGAAATTCGATTAAGGGAATCAGGTTGTCGACATATGGTTCTTAATACTGACGCAAATTGGGTTGATCAAATTGTTAAATCACTTGTGGTTAACAAGAAGCTTGACTCTTTGGGTCGCGGTCCTGGCACGAGCTTACAAGGAGGTCGACTATGAGTTTTCTAACCCCCGAAGCCTTCTTCGCTGTTATCATCCCAATCGCGTTGATAGCAGTCTATGTTTGGCGCCGAAAGCGTAACTCCAACGCTGCTCTCAGGTTAAGTTCAGCAGAGCTTTTGGGCTCAGTTGTTCCAAAGGTCCCTTGGTACAAACAACACCTCGCTGCTGCGCTATTCTTTGTCGCCTTTCTTCCTTTGGTGTTTGCCCTGGCACGGCCAATTCAAGAAAGAGAAGTTGCTACTGACAAAGGCCTAGTAATACTGGCTCTCGACACATCTCTGTCCATGATGGCTGACGACGTCGACCCGACAAGGTTCGATGCTGCAAGAGAAGCAGCCGTTGATTTCTTGGAGGACATCCCAGACAATATCGATGTAGCACTAATCTCCTTCGCTGGTTTCGCTTCACTAGAAGTCTCACCAACAGAGAATCAAGGTGAAGTCATAAGGTCTCTTGAGCGACTCGAACTCGCAGAGTTCACCGCCGTAGGCGAAGCCGTTGCTCTTGCGGTGCGCACTGCAGAGTCAACCGAAGGCCCCGACGGGCCATTGCCTACCCGGGTTATTATCTTGTCAGATGGTGAAACCACGCAAGGCCTTAGCGAAGAAGATGCAATCGTTGTTGCCCGTGAAGCCGAAGTACCTATTTCTACAATTGCATTTGGAACTCCCTTCGGATCTGTGCCAATCGAAGATCCCTTTAACCCCTTTGGTGGAACCGTTGACACACCAGTACCAGTTGCTGAAGACAACCTCCGCCAGATTGCTGAACAAACTGGTGGGACCTTCTTTACGGCAGATTCAGTAGATGAGCTCTCTCAGGTCTACGACGACATTGGCGTTGGTGTCGATATTGAGATAGAAGAAGTCGAACTCACAGCCATATTTGCATGGATCGCTCTCGCCATATTCGCAGTTGCTGGTTCGGCATCTATCTTGTGGGGCCGACGCCTACCTTAGGTAGCTCGAAAAGTAGAGACTAGCTTGCCATCTCTTCAGTTATCTGACGCTCTGAAACAACCTTGGATGAACCACCTGGTTTCATACTTACTCCGTACAGTACGTCGGCGATCTCCATAGTTCTCTTCTGGTGAGAAACAATAATCAGTTGGGCTTCTTTACGGAATTCTTCAATAAGGTCCAAGAAGCGACTCAGATTCATATCGTCCAGTGCTGCCTCGACCTCATCCATTACGTAGAAAGGCGAAGGCCGTGACCTAAAGACTGCAAACAAGAAGGCAAGAGCAACAAGTGAACGCTCACCACCAGAAAGCAATGAGAGCTTCTTAACACTCTTTCCGCTTGGCTTTGCTTCGATCTCAAGACCACAGTTAAGCAGGTCGTCTGCATTAACAAGCTTGATCGCTCCATGACCGCCTGGGAAGAGAGTATTAAACAGCGCCTTAAAGTTCTCTGCAACATCTGCATACGCTGCCGAGAAGACGGAGACAATCTCTTCGTCAATCGATCTAATCAACGAACGCAGCTCGGTACGGGCTTTGTTTACATCATCAATTTGTTCTGTGAGGAAGTCACTTCTCTCGGTTAGCTCTTCATATTCGGCGACTGCCAACGGGTTGATTGCCCCCATTAGCTTAAGTTCTTTTTCGAGCTCTGTTACTTGCTCACCAGCGGTAGTGGCATCTGGCAACTCTGGTTCAGGAGTGTCTACAACTTTATCCACCGACAGCCCAAGCTCACGGTGAAGTGCTTCTTCGATCGCTTCAAGCTTGACTTTACATTCGGCTTCTGTGATCTCAGCCGCATTGATTTTGTCACGACAGCCGATCATCTCTCGATCAAGTTCGGTTCTTCTAGTTCGTAAACCGGCGAGACTATCGGTAAGAGCCCTTGCTGAATTCGATTGAGCAGCTTGCTTTGATCTTAGGGACTGTAGCCACTGAGCTACTGTTTGATCACAGGCACCAAGTCGAACTAACAAGTTGTCTGCCTCAACGAGAGCGGACTCAAGTTGTTCACGTTTCTCGATAGCAGATTCTCTTTGCTCGCCTAAACCTTCGAGACGACTAGCAACTTGTTCTTTTCTCTGTTGGAGTGAATTTTGCTTCTCTTTAAGCGATTCACGCTTGACTTGAAGTTCAGACCTTCTGACAGCAACTGTTCGTAAGTTACTCTCAATTTCGGTTCTTGAGCTTTCAAACTTTTCCATCTGAGCTTCGATCTCAGACTCCGCTAGTTCGAGTTTCGGCAGCTCACTTAAGAGCTGCTTGAGCTCTTCTGCATCGCGCTGCTTATCTGAAAACAACTCGGCACGCTGAGCATCGAGGTCTTGGATAAGACGCTCACACTCACTGGCTTCAGAATTAGAAAATTCGACACGTGCAGTCTCTGACTGCTTGTCTTGGTTGCACTTTGCTAGATTAGAGCGCAACAGGTCAATCTTGGTTCTAGAAGCAACAACTTGCTCACTAGCTTGGTCAAGTTCAGCAACACAATCAGCAGCGATAGTTTCACACTCTGTAAGCTTTTCTTTGGCTTCGGCTAGAGCAGCAGCGGAAGCACCTGAACCACCAGATGACAACTTCCACTCCCCTGGGGCAAAGCGGTCACCATCGGTCGTAACAAATACTTTGTTTGGCGATATCACTGCCTTGTCGTAGCCCTGCTTCCATGATCCTTCGATCACTTCCACTTCTGCTAACAACACGTCTAATAGTGCTGCAAGGTCAGAGTTTGAAGTCTTTATGTGACTACGTATCGGAGATGTCGGTTGATTGGCTGGCCAAAAAGGAGAGGCACCCAGTGTGGCGACCGAACCTGCGATATCAGCATCAGCCAGCAGACCAAGCGCTGTCGCCCCATTAGTAGAGTCTTCAACCACGATTGAACGTAGTGCTCCTCCGAGAGCAGCCTCTATTGCTTTTTCCCAACCATCATCGATCTTTATTAGCTCAAGCAACACGCCTACAACACCGGGAGCTCCCTCGAGCACTTGTGCTCCAGCTTCAGCTCTTGCACTTTCGAGCGCCGACGCCAGTGCATCCTGTCTAGCGTTCCAGTGACTAACCTCAGAGTCAGCTACTCTGCGTAGCTCAGTGAGCTTCGTAGCTTCAGACTCTAGTGTTTCGAGTCTTGACACTTCAGCATCTAACTCTTCCGAGATACTTGGTAGCTGATTATCCAGCAGAGACAATGCTTGGGAGGCTTCTTCTCTAGCTACCCGAGCAGCCTCATTGCGTTCTACTGTGTGGTCAATCTGGGTAGATATTTGCTTCAAGCGATCATCTGATCTCTGTGATGCCACAGACAGGGCGTCAACTTGAGCCCTTACCTCTGCAACCCTTGTTGGAGCAACAATTGGTCCATCTGACCATTCAGCATCGAAGGAAAGCTGCTTGTTGTGAAGATTTGCTTCCTCTACTTCTAGGTCTGAGAATTCAGGGCTGACAGCATCCAACTCAGCTGAGACCAATGCTAACTCTGCATCTATTCGAGTCAGCTCAGACTCCAGATTAGATACAAGTCCTTCGTCGACTGCAGCCTTAAGTTCGCTGGCGAATCGAGCTTTACGCTCGGTAGTTACGTTAATTTGACCTTTGACTCGTTCAATCAGACCAGAAACCCGGCTGAGCATATCGCTTACATCTGACTCGCCCAGGTTAGCTAACTCAGTCTCCGCAGTCTGCAGGGAATTATCGAGATCAGCGATTTCGCTGTCAACTTCATTTATCCGACCAGCTAGCTGGCTCTTAGATTCTTGACACTTATCAGTTTCTGCTCGAAGTCGTGAAATTTGTTGACCTGCTAAATACGACTTGAGACCATTTAGTTCTTCAACTAGTCCGTCATAGCGTTGCGCTGCCTCTGCTTGGCGGCGGAGTGGCTTAATCTGTCGGTTAACTTCCCGAGATAGATCCTTTAGGCGACTTAAGTCTTCTCCAGTCGAAGAGAGACGTCGTTCTGCGCGCTCTTTGCGCTTACGGTATTTAAGAACACCAGCTGCCTCTTCAATAATTGAGCGACGGTCTTCTGGGCGTGCATTCAGTACAGCATCAATTCGTCCCTGGGAAACAATAATATGCTGTTGTCGCCCAACCCCTGAATCGCTAAGCAACTCTTGAATGTCGAGCAAACGGCACTCGACTCCGTTGATTGCATATTCCGAGTCACCAGACCGGAACAGCGTTCGAGTGATTGTCACTTCGGAGAACTCAACAGATAGTTCGCCGTCGGTGTTGTCAATTGTGATTGACACTTCTGCTCTTCCAAGAGCTTTCTTTGCAGTAGTACCAGCGAATATGACATCGTCCATCTTCTGACTTCTGACAGCTGTTGGAGCTTGAGCACCTAGTACCCACGCCAGCGCATCGACGACGTTTGACTTACCACTACCGTTGGGGCCGACGACAACAGATATGCCTGGCTCTAGGTCTAGTGTTGCCGGGTCAGCAAACGATTTGAAACCCTTTATAGTGATGGCTTTTACGAACACAAACTTTCCTCTAACTCAACCTTAACCTCGCCAAGGGGACACTATGTTAACGCGCTATACCTGTGTACTACAGTAGAACACAGTTTGGTTCTTGAAGCGGGTTTTCAGTATCTCAGTTCTTGATCTTGGGCTTAGCTCTCCTGCTTTATCGAATACTGCTAGGTGTTGAGAGAATAGTCCCTCTTCACCAATCATGTTAAAGAATGGTCTGTCTGGGTGCGAAGTTCCGCCATATCGTGCTGCCTCATGAAGAACTCCCGCCACTGATCTATATAGTCGGCGAACTTCTTGTGTTGAAAGAGTTGCTGAAGACCTGTCATACATAAGACCTGCATCGAACAAAATTTCATTCGAGTAGATGTCTCCAATTCCAACGAATATGGATTGATCGGTCAGAAGTTGCTTTAGCGGCTTATCTTGCTGAATCACAAATCTTCCGAACTCGATCCAAGACAGAGGCTGATTTTGCAAATCCAAACCAGGTCGCTTCTCGTCATATAGGGCGTGAGGAAGACCTTCTTTGTTAGTGACGAGAATCTCAGTTTCAGCCGAAGAGTCCCATATCTTCCAGTCCCCACCCTGAGTGAAACTTATTGACATCTTTAGCTTTGGGCCACGGTCCTTGGATCCTTTAGACATTTCTGCGGCTTCGCCTAGCCTGATTATCAGGTAGTTGCCGTTGTTAAGCTCGACCGAGATAGTCATCCCCTTACGGTCGACTAACTCAACCTTTGAACCAACTACAAGGTCAGCGACCTCTTTCTTGGTTCTGATCTCGGGGAAGAGAGTCATCGCCTTAATGTCAAGATCTTTTATCTTGCGTCCGACGAATTCTCTTTCTAAATCCCGACGGTATGTCTCGATTTCTGGGAGTTCAAGCTTAAGTTTCATGACTTGGCTTTCCAAATTAGCCACCCCCACTTTAGGGTGCCAAATGAGATATGGGACGATTTAGAGCAGGTTAACCTTCCCAAACTGACTGAAAAGCCCTATTTCAGTAGCTTTCATGTGGCAAACGTTTCGATTCTGGGCCCGATACACAGAAATAGTCTATTATTGGGTCTATGCGGCGTCTTTTGGTGGGCCTTGCCCTCATCTTTGCTTTCTTGGTAGGCACTGCTTGGTATGTACTAACTTCTCCCGACACTGAAATATCCAGCGGGGTGATGGATGATTCTTCGGACGATGTATTCACCTCTGAAAATGCGGAGTTACTCGCTGCTCCCACAACTCTCTCTCAGGTCCAAGGAGCTGAAGAAAACCTAGATCCTGATCCCACCACTACTGAAACCGAACAAGAAACGAGCTCAGCTGAAACTGCCGACGATGATACAACTGAAAGTACAAGTGGAGCCGACTCAGACGGCGATGATGGAGAGGCCGAAACAGAAACTCAGGCCACAAGTTCAACAAACACGTCAACTACCACCAGCACAGGTGCAACCAATACACCGTCATCTGCGTCTGGGCCATCTCAACCTTATGCAGTTCCAAATGACACCGGTATCGGGGTACCGGCAGCAACCCTGACCAATGTCGGCTCTCGAGCAGAGCTCACATATGTCGTCGATACCCCTGGTGCTGTTATCGAAGGCCAGAATATTGAAGGATGCCTGCTTATCGAGGCCGACGATGTAACCGTAAGAAATTCTCGAATTACCTGCAGATCCGACCGAACAGACATCGTGAGCGGTATCGAAATTCCAACAGGTGTGACGGGCACTGAGATTGTAAGTAACAATATAGTTTGTACCGCTACCGGTTCTAACATTGCTCCTTGCTCGGCTGGAATTAGAGGATCAAATTTTACAGCAAGGCTTAACAATATCTCAGGCGGAGTTAATGGCATTTTGACAACGGGACCAAATGTAACGGCCACCAGGAACTACATACACAGCCTGCGAACCGGAACTGATCCATGGCAGGCAACAGGCCAATCTTTCAACAACGGTCTTCGAAGTTACGGTGGAGCGAACATTAGCTTCGTCGGGAACTATTTAGAAGGCTCAACTGGATCCGTTAGAGGAGTGTTTATCCAACCAGAATCACTCGCCCAGGGAGGCAACACGCCAACCGCCGTAGTGAGAGATAACTACATCACAGGAAGCTGGCAAGGCGGCATCGAGTGCCGTTCACATACAGACAATAGCTTTGCCGTCGACTGTAATGTGCAGGGCAATATCATCGCTGACGGCTTGCCTGGCACTCTAATTCATATTTCGACTGATCGAACAAGCCGTGTCGCCTGCAACAGGCTTATTGGCGGTGGGTTTGTAGCTAACTCTCAAATCTTCGGCGCCACCCAAAACAATAACAGCTGCAGCTAGCTTTATCGGAAGGCACCCGTAAAACTCTTAGAAAGAGACTATTCAGCCCTTAAGGGTTGTTCGAATGACGCCGTTACTCGTATTTGAGGGCAGAATGTCGTTAGAAAGAATTCGGAAAACTTTAAGAACAGTTAAGAAGCGTCATGCCCTCATGTCAATTGGAGGCTTCTTGTTCTTGACTATGATCTTCGGTTGGCTTATCGGCATCAACCCTGAAACCGGCCGCTTCGAAATTGGTGTCACAGGAGAGAACAGTTTCGCTGGCAGGTCTCTAAACTTCGTTGCCTCAAATGTTGGTGTTCCAAATTTGATTGGCGATTCAGCAAACGACTCAACAGAGCTCGCCTTCGCTGATAATACTGATACCGGTAGCGAGGCCACCCTTCGGGCTAGACAGTCTGATAGATCCACAAGACCTTCAACTTCGCGGAGCACTGAATCTACTGTCAGCCGGTCCACTGCTGGAGAAGAGCGGATTACAACTAGTACGACGCCAAGCGACTCTCGAAACACAACTACCAGCGCATTGCCAACAACAACCTCCCCTGGCACTTCGAACTCTACTGCGACAACTCAGGCTCCGAGCCCAACGCTTCCTTACGTGATGCCTTCTGAAACTGGTACCCCATTTAGTGATGAAGAACTAACGCCGGTGGGTTCAATTGGCGAACTCGTCTATGTCGTTGATACCCCAGGCGCAGATCTCAATCGTTTGAATATCGAGGGATGTGTCTCGGTACAAGCGGACAATGTAACTATCCGAAATTCTCGCATTACATGCCGAAGCGCTAGATCAGACTTTAAAAGCGCCGTCGCCATTTCCAGTGGAGTGTCCGGAACTACCATTCTTAGAAACACGATTAGATGTCTAGAAACAGGCACAGGTGAAGCTCCCTGTACTGCTGGGATAGATGGATCAAACCTACGAGCAACGTTTAATGACATTTCAGGATCTATCACTGGAGTGCGAGCTCTGGGCGATAATGTAACCGCAACTCGAAATTACATACACTCGCTTGGAGATGGCACAGATTCTACCACTTCAAATGGCAACGCCTTTAGAGTCGGCCTGCGCACCTTTGGAGGCGCCAACTTAAGGTTTGAAGGAAACTATCTAAAAGGTAACAACTCCGCTCAACACGCCATCTTTATTCAGCCTGAGATCCGAGCCTCACAAAACGATATTCCAAATGCAATCGTTCTAAGTAACTACGTTGTTGGTAGTTGGAATCAAGGAATCCTTTGCAGAAAGAGCAACGGTGGAGATATCGGCTGCCAAATCAGAGATAACTTACTGCGAAGTGACTTTCCAAATGGTCTCATTCATGTGAACACAAATTTGAGAACCTTTGTTGGCTGCAATAGATATATTGCGGGCGGACTTATCCCTAACGATGAAATCTTTCAAGACAACAGCGCTTGCAGCTAGCTATGCGTCGCAGCCAAAGCGTTAACAACCACTGTTCTCTAGTGGCACCAGAATAACCGAATCGGCTAAATCTCAAGATCTCATCAGTTCGTCCCGTTATATATAGAAGGGAGAGCGGGCATTGTTAAGCAGAATCAGGCGCATCTTTAGAAGAATACGACGACGCACTGTGCTCACAGGTATCACAGGCTTGCTCTTGTTATGCCTCGGCCTTGGCTGGTTTGTAGGCGTCAACCCCGAAACCGGTGAGCTGGAATTTGGATTCAACCCTGAATACAGTTTGACCGGACGCACCCTAAACTTTGCAGCGACCAATATTGGTCTGCCACAAGTAATTGGAGATTCGTCTGACACTCCAAGCGAACTTGCCTTTGAGGCACAAGCTGATGAAGGCAACGAAAGTTCTGCTGCAAATGTTCCATCCCGACAAACTTCGGCCGGTGAAGCTAGCCAAAGAGAACAAAATCCGAACGATACAGACACACCCTCAACCAGCAATTCTGACGCAGACGAAGATACAGACTCGACCTCAACTTCTACTTCACTAGATCGAAATCGAAATACCACATCTACAACAACATCAACAAGATCTTCGACTAGTACCAGCAACACCAGCCCAGGCGCAACTACGCCGTCTACTTCTACGGGTAATACCACAACAACGGCTAGACCACCAAGCTCACTTCCCTATGTTCTTCCAGAAGAGACCGGAGTCTTGCAACCAATAGCTTCCCTTCAAGATGTCTCAACAAACTTCGGGGACTACTACAAGGTGACTACTGATGGTGAAGTTCTTGACGGCCTGGATATCAACGGTTGCCTACTTATTAAAGCAGACGATGTCACTGTGAAGAACTCTCGTATTCGTTGTGACGCTAGTGGCAAAAGCGTGATCGAAATTGAGCGGGGCTACACAAATACAGAAATTGTGCAGAACACCCTTGTCTGTGTTACTCAAGACTGTAAGGAAGGAATTGCGGGCGCCGACTTTGAAGCAAGTTACAACAACATTTCAGATGTAGTTGTTGGAATCGAAGGCAGAGGGAAAAATGTGGTTGCAAAGCGCAACTATGTGCATACC
>CALJAE010000196.1 GCA_938028175.1 uncultured Acidimicrobiales bacterium | reverse complement strand
TATGGGTAAGCCAATAATTTGTGTCGAAGATGTAGCTGTCGCTTTCGGCGAGGTGAGAGCGTTAGATGGGGTTAGTCTCTCGGTCCCTGAGGGGCAGGTTCGAGGTTTACTCGGACCCAATGGTGCTGGCAAGACAACGTTAGTTAATGTGATTTCCACTTTGCTGAGCGCTACTTCTGGCACCGCCTATGTAAACGGTTTTAACGTCTCATCGCAGCAGCAAGAAGTCCGTAGCATCATTGGGTTAGCGGGACAGTTTGCAGCGGTTGACCCAAAGTTAACAGGACGTGAAAATCTAGAGATTGTGGCTAAGTTGTATCAGCTGTCGAAGGCCGAAGTTAAGTCTAGAGTGGCTGATGCGTTAGAGAGACTGTCTTTGACAGATGCAGGGGACAGGCTGGTTGAGACTTACTCGGGAGGTATGCGAAGGCGTCTAGATCTTGGTGCTTCGTTGGTCGGTCGGCCTAAAGTACTAGTTCTAGATGAGCCAACTACGGGCCTCGATCCACGAACCCGCATTGAGCTATGGAACTTTCTTAAGGATTTGGTTGGGGAGGGTACAACGGTGCTCCTGACTACTCAGTATTTAGAGGAAGCCGATGAGCTCGCCGATGAAATAACAGTTATTGATAACGGAAATGTCATTAGCGAAGGAACTCCAGAAGATCTCAAGGATCAAATAGGAGGCTCGTCTCTGGTTGTGCGTCCTCGGGATCCAGCGAAGTTGGATGACGCCTCCAAGGTTATTGCTCCACTTGGGAAGAGCGAAGTAAGAGTTGATGCAGCTAAGAGCCAGCTAAGTGTCCAGGTAGACGGTGACACCCGTTCTGTTGTTGAAGCAGCAAAGCGGCTGGATGAGGCAAATATTGCTACTTCACAGCTTGCGTTAGAAAGCCCAACACTCGACGAGGTGTTCTTACGGCTAACCGGAGGCGACGATGATAAGTAGTTTATGGTCTGACATTGTGGCGCTTACTCGACGCAACATGCTCATCTTGAAGCGCACCCCAGATGTGTTTATCTTTTCGACAATTCAACCCATCATCTTTGTTGTCTTGTTCAATGCAGTATTTGGTGGTTCAATCACTCCGGCCGGGTTCGACTCATATCTCGACTTCTTGGTTCCAGGAGTAATGATTCAGACGATTATGTTTGCCTCAATCAACACGGGCGTAGCTTTAGCTCAAGACTTAGAGTCTGGTTCGTTAGATCGTTTCCGCTCGTTGCCAATATCAAGACTTTCGATTCTGGTAGGTAGAACCAACGCAGACTCTGTGCGTTCTCTGGTAGTCAATGCTGTAGTTATTGTTTCTGGCTTAGTGCTTGGCATGTCGACAGACGGTGGAATATTAGGAATCATTGCTGGTCTTGGATTAGCAGTGCTATTCGCTAACTCGATTCAATGGGGGTTTGCCTTTATGGCCTTGCAGCTCAAGAGTGTTCAGAGCGTCCAGGCTGGAGCGTTCTTGCCGACCTTCCCATTGGTATTCGCTGCATCAACGTTTGCTCCTGTAGAGAACATGCCTACTTGGATTCAAGTATTTGCCGAGCGTCAGCCAGTCACCGTGACAATCAATGCCATTAGAGGGTTCTTCTATGGAGGAGATGTGTTGGAGGCTTCCGGGGTTTCGTTAGGAACTTCGGTGTTGTACTCGCTGCTTTGGATCTTTGGGCTGTTTGTATTCTTCGCAGCTTTGAGCGTTCGCAAATTCAACCAAAACTAGAAATTGAGCGAAAGAGATAACTTCTTAGTATTCGGTCTGTTCAGATAAAGGTGCGAGTGTCTTAGCGACAGTTGTCAAGTTCTTGCTTGCGTTAGCGAGTTGGATAGTATCGCCTGAGAGATTGATCTTTTCAGCCAATATCGCTTCTCTTATATTTGTCTCACCTTTTGCAATCGCTGCAGCTGTTTCGTAGGAGTACTCGATAGAGACTTCCGCAGCATTGTCAGCAGGAGCCTGAAGCTGCGTTTGCTCTCCTAATATTAGATTGAATTCGATAGGTTCTTCGGCAGCTACAATCGTTCTGACAACCAGCGGCTCACCCACCTCTAAGGGGCTTAGCAACTCGTTTGCTGCGGTAAACCATTCACTACTCAAGTACTTCATACTTTGACTCTAGGCGATTCAGTCTCGAAGTCCCTACTAAAAAGGTGCGTATGGTGGGTCATGGAGATGTCTGAGCCATTATGGGTTGTCGTCTACATTTCTAAATCGCTATATTTGGGTAAATGGCGGAACCAAGACATCGGCAAATTAGCGACCTTGAGGTGCTGCGTGTTCTTATCAAGCTTGGTAGGGCAAGTTATCTTGTTAGATCTATTTGTATGGAGATCCAACGATCTGCTCTTGATGATCCTGCAAGACAAAAGGAAGTTTTTAGCAATTTGGCGCTCGTTGAAAGTGGAGAGACTTTGGCTTCAAATGGCGAGCCTGGATTTGATCGTACTCCAATGTCGAAGTGTCTTTCCGCTTTGGAATCGATGAAGTCACTAGATTCGGAGTTACTCGGGCCAACTGAGATTGCTTGGCTTATTGCACAAACGAGTTTACGGATTGCTCTGATGGTAACGGCAAGAGCTGGAAGTATCGGGGGAGCGGTCGGCCAGTCCGACGTTCACATGTCACAGATTAAGGCGCTTCATTTCGAGAACCCAACTCGTAATCTATTTCAATGGATTTCAGAGGGCTTCAATATGGGGTCATCGAGCTGTGCTGCTGCTTACCTACTTGGTCAACGTAGCTATGTCATCTCTGCGTTGCTTGAGAGTCGAAAGGCCGGAGTCGAATCAGTCGATGCTTGGAATTGTGTTTCAACAGAACTGTTTCGCTTAAATACCTTGATCAATGACTCTGTCGACTCTAAAAAAGTGTGGGCGCTGGTGGAAGAAGGTCCGCACGCCAAGTTCCGTTCTAGTTGCGAACTTTCACTTTCATCGGAGGATATTTTGGCGACCCACTTTCAACTAGAAGTTGATTCTCAACAGGCGCCAACCGCAGCAATAAGGGCCCAAATGATACGCTCCGCTCCGGTCGTTCCACCTCGACAGAGATAGCTCTAGGAGTGGTAAAACGGTATCTGTGGGGTGTTGATGGGCCTGTATCTGTCGGAAGGTGCCTATAGGCTTTGATTTGAGTGTCTGATAATCATTTTCAAGGCTTCAGCGAGGCTTCAATAGATTGGTTTACCAATACTTTTGGTGAGGCAACTGCGCCCCAGGTTCAAGGTTGGCCAAAGATTGCTGCCGGCGATAACACTCTGATTCTCGCTCCAACTGGCTCTGGTAAAACCCTTACAGCATTCTTTTGGGGTTTGGATCGACTCACTAGCAGTCCGCCTCCTCAAGACGTGAATAAGCGGACACGAATTCTTTATATTTCTCCACTACGTGCCCTCGCTGTCGACGTGGAGAAGAACTTACGGGCACCTTTGAAGGGGGTAAAGCTTGCAGCCGAACGCCTAGGAACGGACTATTACGAACCAAGCGTAGGCATTCGAACAGGCGATACTAGTCAGGCCGAGCGCCGATCGCTGCAGAAGAATCCACCAGATCTGCTGATAACTACTCCAGAATCGCTGTATTTAATGCTCACCTCCAAAGTTGGAGATACTCTGGCAGGTGTTGAGACAGTAATTATCGACGAGATTCATGCGCTCGCCGCTACAAAGCGAGGTTCACATTTGAGTGTGAGCCTCGAGCGACTAGAGCAAGTAACGGAGAAGCCATTCCAAAGAGTTGGCCTTTCTGCTACTCAGCGCCCGCTCGACGAGATTGCCACATTTCTAGGTGGGTACGAAGCTAACGAGTCTAAGCAGCTGGTGAGGCGTCCTGTCTCGATTGTGGACACCGGTATTCGCAAGACCCTAGACCTCAAGGTCGTC
>CALJAE010000195.1 GCA_938028175.1 uncultured Acidimicrobiales bacterium | reverse complement strand
GACTGATGTCCCATACGAACGACCAGACACCGTGGTGATTACAGAGTCCCAATGGCCCTCATAGTCGCTAAAGCTGTCGGTTGACTCGATATCAATTGCTATCGAAGGAACATCTACCGGGTCAGTATCAGAGAATCTTACAACGACTCCCCCGTCTCCACTCTTTGCTTCTGCATTCTCGACATCTGCTCGAGTAACAGCTGACTCAGACACTGCAACGGCGTTAGCCGCAGACTCGATTTCAAGATCAATGAAGTCCTCGATCGACTTCTCTTCAGGCTCTCGCAGATCAATCTCTACACGATCAAGATCTTGTTGTGTAACAGTAGCTTCGAGATTTCCGACCTCAAGCTTGGCAAGTCCCAAGCTGTCCAAAGACTCTTGAACCTCGGTCAATGCATCTGGGTCTTCTAATACCTCAGGGGCTTTGCTTTCCAACTCAACAAGCGCTTGCGCGAGCTCCTGTTCAAAGTGATTGTTAGGGAAGCTCACTGGAGGACGTGAATTTACTTCATCTAAATCTACGACGAGAGAATCAAGGTGTCGCTGAGCTTGCGATAGCGATGCCGCCAACGAATCCCTAGTCTCGAGTAGCGCTGACAACTCTTCAGATCCCGTGCGACGCTGCTTTAGCGTTGTAGACAAAATCTCTTTACGATATGACTCAGCGTCACTAACTATTTGATCGGCCTTCTGCTTTGACAGCTTCTCTTGATTCTTAAGAACCCGTTTAGCTTCTGTCATCGCCTTCGACACATCTGAACGCACCTGATCATATTCACTCTGAGCTATATTTCTAATCTCGGTCGCCTGCTTTTCGGCTAGCGCTATGGTCTTCGCAGCTTCTTTGTCGGCTTCAATACGCTTTTGCTCTAAGACATCAGAGGCATTGCTGATAATCTTGTCTCCCTCACGGCGAGCATTCTGCCTGATATCGTCTGAATCATCATTTGCACGATCGACAATTTCGGCCGCTGCGGCACGAGCTGCTTCGAGAATACGGGTTGCCTCCCTACCTAGTGCAGATGCAACTTGGTCATCAGATAGATCTGAAGTCTGAGTGACTCCCTTGCTACCTGTTCCAGATTTGAGTTTAGATCTAAGTCTTAAGTTCTCTTTCTTAAGTTCGCGCAGCTGATTCGTTGTTACTGAATCGGCTACTTCGCCAGTCGACTGTTCCGAGAGTTCGGAAACTAACGTTGAAACGTCAGCCAAGAACTCACGAACTACCTCAGTGTCATAACCCCTAAACGAGGTTGGAAACTCAGCGGCTGCGATGCCGTTTGGTGTCAAATTACTGCCTGAAAAAGCTGCCATGACACGAGCTTAGACGGCCGCCAGATTCCCTGTAGCGACCTTGGCAAGTTAACTCACTACAAGCCACTTGACGCTACATCAAAGTATGCCAATTTGCACCTAACTGCCAAAAACTACGGAACGTCTTTAAGGAGCTAATAACCGTTCACCGAGACCGTCTAGCACTTCAGTATTGCCTCCAAGATCGGAAATTGCTTCCAGCGCTTCCTCAAGGTTTGCTACCTGAATAATATTCACGTCCTCGTCCACGAATTCGGTTGCTAGGCGCAAATCGTCTTCGCTGTCATCCTGAATTGGAATAATAAAGGTATCAACATCGAAGTTGCGGACTCCTACCGACTTTTGAGGCAACCCACCGATACCACCGACGCTCCCATCTAAGCGAATAGTGCCTGTGAATGCGATATCGGTTCCGCCGAGAAGATCACCCTCGGAAAGCTGATCGAGAATCTCAATCGTCAAAGCCAAGCCGGCAGAAGGCCCACCCACCTCGTTCGAATCGAACTCGATATCAAATGGCAGTTCATCTAATCTGTCTTCATCAACCAACACACGTTCACCCGGTTGAATCCCGATGAAGGCTCGGTCTGGTTCATCTGGAAATTCCCCCAGTACAAGTTCTCTAATCTCAGCCTCAGAAGAGCCATCAGCTCGCACACTTAGTTCCAATACATCCCCAGGTGACTTATCTTCAAGAAAACTAATCAGTTCATTTGCTGTCTTGATTCCGACCCCATCTATCTCGGTGATAACGTCTCCTGGCACCACAACATCTACCGCTGCAGTTTCATCAATCACCTCTGCCACCACTAGTTCGGTATCTGAAATGTCCAAGCCAATCTGATCTAGAGCAACAAGCTCAGCTGCGTTCTGAGAGTTCACCATCTCGGCTTCATTAAACGCATCTACTTCCTCTTCGGTGGTGTCCTCGTCCCCAAAAAAGTCAGCCGTCTCTTCAAACTGATTGAAGTCATTTACATAACGGAGCCAAAGCCACTGCAATGCTGGGGGCTCTGTGACAACCACCGTAGTAGTGATTAAGATCTGAGACTCTCCACCATCAGCCTCGATACCAGAGACTGTTACGAAATCTGCAGAATCAGCTGGCTGGCCTGGCTGGAAGACCACAACGGGAACCGTGTAAACCAGACCAAAAACTAGTCCACCAAAGACAGCGAGACCTAGAACAGAAAAGACAACTTTTTGCCACCGACCTAACCTCACCTGAATCACCTATCCACTAGACTACAACGCATTAGGAAGCGTAGATCATGAAACACCAAATCACTCAAAAAGAATCCATGGAAGCTGCTATCCCAGTTTGGAAGAGAGTAACAGCGGCATTCACATTAGGCAGCCTAATTATTCTGGGAGGCATCTTAGTTGCCGGAATTCTCTCAATCGCTGTAATTGCGATATTTCTACGAATCAGTAGCTAGTAGTGACTAGCGACCGAAAAGGCCCTTCTTTGAATCAGAAGCAGAATCGCCATCCTTTGAATCATCAGACTCTTTAGACTTTTCTTTATCTTTATCTTTGTCCTTGGCTGAATCTTTAGACTTTTCTTTATCTTTGTCCTTGGCTGAATCTTTGTCCTTAGCTGAATCTTTGGAGTCAGACGAGCTTTCCGAAATCTCAGCAGATTCTTTACCTTTCTCAACTTCAGGGGAACCCGAGGCAGCTAACTCGACTCGGTAGTAAGGCTTGTATTCAAATACAACCTCTTCGAGTCGGAAAATTCGTGCCTGCTCAACACCCTTGTCATTTCGCATTGATTCAACAAAACCAACCGCATCATGAATGTCGTCGGTCTGGTGGTACCCGGGCTTTCCATCTGAGCCTCTGTAGATAACCATGTGTGACATTGAATGCTCCTTCTTCTGCGAGGTCTAGAACCTCATACTCAGGCAATCATGAAATAGGAGTAAAACAAATCAAATTGAGTAATTTTTTGTGAGTTTGTTGTGTGTAAGGCTAGAAATCTCTAGTGAGTACAGAGCTCACCCCACGAAGAATCAGTCTGAGAAAACTCCTTCTTCCAAATAGGAGCTTCCGCCTTTAGTGCATCTATTACATACTGTGCCGCTTCAAATGACTCGCTGCGATGAGGCGAACATACTGCAACTACGACCGAAGTATCTTTTAGGTCCACTCTGCCTAACTTATGGACAACAGCGATTCGTCGAACCTGTCCTTTATCCATGACGGTCTCAACTATTTTTCGAAAGACAGGAAGAACGTACGCTTCGTAGGCTGAATATTCAAGATGAGTTACGTTTTCTAGAACAGAGGAGTGGTCTCTTGTTTGACCAGAAAAGATAACCTGTGCTCCACAGTCAGGCTGGGTAACAAATTCTCTAACCTCAGAGACATCTATA
This sequence comes from uncultured Acidimicrobiales bacterium, assembly GCA_938028175.1. Taxonomy (GTDB): domain Bacteria; phylum Actinomycetota; class Acidimicrobiia; order Acidimicrobiales; family SZUA-35; genus JAHDDW01. The sequence goes on along the minus strand of CALJAE010000195.1, from coordinate 3,573 downwards.
TCCTCATAAGTTATTTCCAACCAAACTCGTTCATTACGTTCACATAGGTTTGGTAAGTCCACAGCTCTAACTTATCTGGTGGAGCGGGGCGCGCCACACCCTCGAACACCTTGGTGTACTGTTATCTACGTGGGCGAAAAAGAAAAAGATAAACCTCAGACGCTACCTCCCCAAGCGCTTCGGGGATGGATACATCCGTCAGAATTGATGCGAATAAAGTCTGAAAATAAGCAGAAGTCAAAGAACCTTGAGAACGAAGATATCAAGTGGAGTTAACTTTAACGCCTTGCCTCTAGACTAGGCCGAGTGTCCTTTGGATTTAGCCCTGATGATGAACAGAATCCTTTCATGGCTTTCTCTCAAATGTTCTCTGGGCAACAGCCAAACCATGATGTTTGGGAAACAGCAGCCCAGCTGGCACAACAGATAGCAAATCAAGAATCTTCGGGAGCGAATGTCGACCCTGTAGCTAGAACTCAGATTCTAGAACTAGTAAGGGTTGCCGAAGTCAACCTTGGACAAGTAGTTGGCATCCAGGCACCGCCACAACTAGACGTCAAAGTAGTCACCCCGGCTGAGTGGACGACTGAAAGCCTTGATGTCTTTCGACCCTTCTTCGAACGATTCGGCGAAGCTATTAAGGTAACCCCTGAAGCAGACTCAGGCGGCGATCCGTTCGCAGCGATGTTAAGCCAAGTGTTTAGTTCACTAGGACCAGTAATGGTAGCTACTAGTGCTGGATCGATGCTTGGACACTTAGCTGCACATACTCTCGGCCAATACGACCTACCTATTCCTCGCCCGGGCAACACAATACTGTTGGTCCCGGAGAACATGGATGCAATTGCAAAGGCTGCAAGTGCACCAGAAACCGAGGTTTACCTAACAACGCTTCTACATAACGCAATTATGCATGCTGTTTTTGCTATTGAACATGTTCGTCGCCGTGCCGAAGACCTCTTTATTGATTACGCCGCAGCCTTTCAGGCCAACACCGACTTTATGGAAACAGACTTCGAATCGTTGGACTCGATTCAGCAAATCCAGGAACTAGCAGAAAGCTTTAACTCTCCCGATGCTGTTTTGTCGATGATGCAATCTCCAGCTCATGATCTCCTTGTCCCTCAGATAACTGCCTTGATCGCTCCCATACTTGGCTTTGTTGACTATCAGCTGGATCAAATCGCTGGCCCACTCGTGAGTTCGTTCGATAACATCAAGACTGCTATTGCTGAGCAACAAGACCAATCAAGTGACTCAGATCACTTCATGCAAAAGCTTCTCGGTATCAACATGAGCAATAACACAGTTCGATTGGGTCGAGAATTCATTGACGGTGTCATTGACCGCTCAGGCAACGATGGTCTAGAACGACTCTGGGACAACGAACTAGATCTGCCTACTGCATCTGAAGTCGCAGCTCCCGGCTTATGGCTTGAGCGCATCGGCTACGGCAGCGAAGACGGATCGATCTTTGAAGTTCCCGATGATATCTCTGGGATTGAAGATCTCTAACTTTCAGTTCTTCTAAAGCTAGGGATCTTCGCTACAAGTGAAATTGGAACCAACGGTTTCTTGGTCAAGTTGACCACTAGTCCAATTGCGGCTCCTAGCGCAACGAGCAAGTAACCGACTTGTGAGGGCAGCACTATGACCACTGGAATTAGTGCTCCTAGAACCCACACAAGCTGAAAACGTGATTCAAATCTGGAAAAGGTCTTTCCAAGACTAACTGTTGAAAGGTCTCTCTGGACTAGTGAATCGAAAGCCTGTTTACCAACCTGAGAAGCAAGGGTTACTCCTAAAGAGATCACAAAGGCGCTTAACACTGTGCTTGGAATTGCAGTCGCAACTATCCCAGCAGCGATCAAGAAAGCCAAACCAATGGCAATGATTCTCTCCTCGACAAATCGCTTTCTCAGCCATGTAACGCCGACTGCGCCTGTCAAACCTCCGAGTCCTGCCCCGACCAGCGCTACACCGAAGTGCCAAGGCGGCGCTCCGCCCGACGACAAGACCAGGCGTTCGAAGCCCAGGGCCTCTCTTACCCTATGGCCGAGTTCAACTCCCGGCCCAACTGGCCCAGGGTCTACTCCACCTCTCAGATCAAAAGCCAACAGCATAGTGATGAAGCCGACCGAGGCTCTCAGGAAACCCATAGAGGTTGAATTCACCACAACTGAATTAGTAGCAGTTGGAGTCGTCTCTAATGAAACTTGGCTTGTCGGGCTCTGCATCATCTCAATTTTCGGAGCAAATAGGGCACAAGCTATAAATGCAGCTGAACCTACCCCAAGTACTATTTGAGTATTGAACAGCTGCAATGCAACGACACCAATTGCTCCAGCCAAACCTCCAACTATTGCACCAGTCACAGTCAGACGACTGTTCGACTTGACTAAGTCAGCTTGGTCCCCAACAACCCCAGGAACCAAAGAACTTTTGGCTACTGCATGAGTCTTACTAAATACAAGCATTCCGAATGCAAGTGGGAATAAAAGAAGGTTGCGCACATAAAAAACTAGTGCGATCATCAGCAAAGCTCGACCCACAGCTGAAGCTATGACGGTAAGTTTGTGGCCGCCCTTTAACTTGTCCATCGCAGGTCCTAGGAGTGGCGCCACTATTGCGAACGGAGCGAGTGTGAACAAAAGGTAAAGACCAATTCTCCAGCGTGCACCATTGGGATCAACTTCAAAAAACAATGAATTCGCCAAGGCAACTGTCAACAACGTGTCACCTGCGACTGAGGCTGCCTGAGTTCTAAGCAACGCATCAAAACGAGGATTCTGTGATGAAGCAAAATCCTTCAGCTTCTCGAACCCCTGCGACATACGATCAGTTCACCAATGCAAAGAACTCGTCCAACAGCTCTTTGTCTCGATCGTAGGAAAGTTCCTCTCGCGCAGAATCAACATCGAGCCATTTGATCTCGTCAACTTCAGAGTTCTTTTTAAACTTGCCACCATTGACCTCTGAGTACCAAAAACGCACGGTTTTGTCTTTCCCGCTTGCCAGCTTGTAAGAAGTCTCAGATAGTTCACCTACCGGATCAACCTCGTAGCCAGTCTCTTCTAGAGTCTCACGTATGGCGCACTCGTAGTCAGTCTCGCCTTCGTCACGCTTTCCCTTCGGGAAAGACCAGTCATCATACGATGGCCGATGCACTAACAAAACCTCGACTACGCCCTTGGTGCGTCTATAAACAACACACCCAGCTGCTCTTACGATACGACTACTACTCACCTAAGACAGGCTAGTAGAATCAAGAAGGCTTTGAGTAGCTTACGCTTCTTCTGGCTCTTCAGAATCTGAGGCTGAATCGTCGGTCGCCGTATCTTCCGGTACTGACTCCTCAAGAACCTCTTCAACAACAGACTCTTCAGCTGATTCGACTTCAGAAGCTTGTTCGACAACTGACTCTTCTAAAACTTCTTCTGAACTTGACTCATCAGCCTGTGGCTCTTCTACATCCACAGGTTCCTCTGTTGATTCCTTAGGTGGTTCAGGCGTTGTATTGATAGTTGTTTCATGATCGTCTTCACCAAGATCCCATGAGCAAATTATGCGCTC
>CALJAE010000194.1 GCA_938028175.1 uncultured Acidimicrobiales bacterium | reverse complement strand
TCGACCGCAAGCGTTACATCCACCATTACAACTTCCCTCCATTCTGTACAGGCGAAACTGGCTTTATGCGTGGACCTAAGCGTCGTGAGATCGGTCACGGTCTTCTCGCTGAGCGTGCACTTGTGCCTGTTGTTCCTACCTTGGAAGAGTGGCCATACACATTGCGTTTGGTTTCAGAAGTTATGGCTTCAAACGGGTCGTCATCTATGGCATCTGTTTGTGGTTCAACCCTGTCACTAATGGACGCTGGTGTTCCAATCAAGGCACCTGTTGCCGGTATTGCAATGGGACTTGTATTCGCTGATGGCAAGTACACAACTTTGACTGACATTCTTGGAGCCGAAGATGCCTTCGGTGACATGGACTTCAAGGTTGCCGGAACTTCTGAGTTCGTTACAGCTCTACAGCTTGATACAAAGATTGACGGTATCCCAGCAGATGTTCTATCTGGTGCGCTTAACCAAGCTAAGGAAGCTCGTCTAAAGATTCTCGACACTATGGCGTCTGCGATTGCAGCTCCACGTGAAGATGTTAAAGAAGGAGCTCCAAAGATTGTGAGCTTCGAGATTCCAATCGACAAGATCGGTGAGGTTATTGGGCCAAAGGGCAAGGTAATCAACCAGATCTCTGACGACACTGGTGCAGACATCTCTGTAGACGATGACGGAACTGTTGGTATGGTTTCTGTTGCTTCATCTGATTCAGCTGAGGTTGAAGAAGCTAAGCGTCAGATCGAGTTGATCTTGGATCCACCAACTGCAGAAGTTGGAGCCGACTACGACGGGACAGTAGTGAACATCACCAAGTTTGGTGCGTTTGTTTCTATCCTTCCAGGTCGAGATGGACTGCTACACATCTCTAAGATTGGCAAGGGTGAGCGAATCAACAAGGTTGAAGACGTTCTAGAACTAGGCCAAGAAGTTAAGGTAACTGTCGAAGACGTTGACCCTAAGGGCAAGATTTCTTTGAAGATGGCTGGAGACACAACCGACTACTCATCTAACGATGGTGGAGGTCGTGACCGTAACGATCGTGGTGACCACAAAGGTGGAGGCAGAGGCCGTAATAACGACCGCAATGCTGACGCTGGGTCTAACGACAACGGTGGCTCTAGTGACGATGCTCCAAAGGGCAACGACAAGGGTGATTCTGCGAGAATGTCATTCGATGATGGCTTCCTAGAAGACTTCGGTGATCTTGGTCCAGAACCACAGCGTCGTAACCGCAACAAAAACTAAAGCGTAGCTATTACGTTTAGAGGGCCCGGGCTGATGAGAGTTAGCTCGGGCTCTTTGCGTTTTGCCGCTTCGAACGACGTCATCCTAAACTTGATTTGGGATCTCTCGATTCAGGATTCGGTTTGTTGATGATTTACTTGCCTGATTCCGACAGATGAGACTTTTGCAAGGTCTCATCTCTCTCCAGAGGGCTGCGCAAATCTCAAAAACCGAATCCAAGGTAACAGAGCCTTATCTGGGTAGAGAGGCCGGCATGAATCTGAGAACTGAATCCTAATGGAAATTGCTTTTGGTATTTGTCTGGTAAGGTCACACAAGTGGTCGTACTTTTCTTAATTGGTGTGGGGTTGCTCGCAATTGCGATTCAGAGATTTAGAGTCCAGAAGATACCCGCTGGTGGTTCTCGAATTGAGGCTACTGTCACGCGAGAGTTGAGCACAAAGTCTTCGATTCACCGTCAACGCTCTCTTTACGCTCCTGAAGCTCAATATGTAGAACCTCTTGCTGGAGAGATTAAGATTTACACTCCAAAGTCATACAGCAAGAATCGTTATAAGCAGGGGCAAGTAATCGAACTAAACTTTGATCCAGCAAAGGACAAGGTTTGGCATATATCGCCTCGTCCAGTGTTTGAGATAGCTGTGCTTGTTGTGCTCGGAGTCGCAGCAATCGTAGGGTCTTTCTACGCTTAGTCAGGATGGTCGGTGAGCCTCCTTGAGCTTTGGTGAGCTAGTCGATCGTTGAGATTTGCGAAGACCTCTGGAGGTAATCGGGACCTTGTAAAAGTCTCGATTACCGGAATCAGGCAAGCAAATCATCAATCGAGCGACTACTTGCATTCATGCCTGCCTTGAGTCATCGAGTCTCTACCGTCTTGCCGCTAGGCTGAGGCCATGATTAAAGTCGGAGTAATTGGTGCAGGTGGCCGCATGGGCTCTATAACCTGCGAAACAATAATTGGTGAAGATGGCATGGACCTAGTTGCCGCCATTGACCCATCAACAGCTGGTGAGAGCGTTGAAGGCTCAGATGTAGTGGTCTCTGGTGAGCTATCAGCTGTTGTTGAAGCTGGCTGCGATGTAGTAGTTGACTTTACACACTTAGACATTGCGTTAGCTAATGCAGAGTTCTGCAGTGCCAACGGCATTCATATGGTGATTGGCACCTCCGGCTTTACCAACGCAGAACTAAGCCAGCTCGAATCGCAGTTCACTTCCTCGAACTGCGTGGTAGTTCCCAACTTCTCAATTAGTGCAGTGCTACTAAAGCATCTGTCTAAGATCTCAGCCCCGTTCTTTGAGACCTGTGAAGTCATAGAACTTCATCACAACCAGAAGAAGGACACACCAAGCGGTACCGCAATGGATCTAGCGACAGCGATCGGCGACGCTAGCTCTGACTGGGCACCAGACCCAACAGAAGTAGAGAACGTGCCAGAGTCACGGGGCTCAAATATTAACGGAGTGCCAGTTCACTCGGTGCGAATGAGCGGAATGGTCGGACACCAAGAAGTAATTATGGGAGC
>CALJAE010000193.1 GCA_938028175.1 uncultured Acidimicrobiales bacterium | reverse complement strand
TCCCATTTCTCTGCCAGCTCAGTTTGAGCTTCTCTTGCCGCAGAGTGTGCGCTACCCGAGAACAAGATGGTTGCAGAGTGCTTACCTTTTGGTGCATCAGCCCACTTGTATAGACCAGAGATAATTTGAGCGTCGACGTCTTTGTTGCTTGGCTTAGCTGGTTGCTCATAGTTTTCGTTATATGCAGTTAGGTAGTAATAAACGTCCTCACCGTTTTCATACATTCTCTCGAGACCATCTTTGATGATTGCTGAGACTTCGTAAGCAAACGCTGGATCGTAAGCCTGGCAAGATGGTACGGTCGCTGCTAGAGCGAGTGAGTGTCCGTCTTGATGCTGTAGGCCTTCGCCAGTCAGTGTTGTTCGACCAGCTGTGGCGCCAATTAAGAAGCCTCTTGCTCGCGAGTCAGCGGCACACCATAGGAGGTCACCAACACGCTGGAAACCAAACATTGAGTAGAAGGTGTAGAACGGAACCATAGGTACGCCACGGTGAGCGTAGCTAGTTGCTGCCGCTAGCCAGCTTGCAGTAGATCCAGCTTCGGTGATTCCCTCTTCTAATATTTGACCGTCTGAATCCTCGGTATAGCTAAGTAGAAGAGAGTGATCTACGGGTTCATACTTCTGACCGAATGGTGCGTAGATCTCGAATTCTCTAAACATTGAATCCATGCCGAAGGTACGTGCTTCGTCAGGGATGATAGGAACCACTCGGTCGCCGAATGCTTCATCTCTCATCAAGTCTCGAAGTAGTGAAACGAATGCCATCGTGGTTGAGACTTCTCGTCCGCCGGAGCCTTCATCCAAGTTGCCAAACAATGCTGGTTCAGGTCTGCCGAGCGCTAGGCGAGTTGAGGTTGTTCGCTTAGGTAGCGGTCCATTTAGAGCTCCACGCCTCTCAGTCATATATTTGTACTCAGGACTGTCAGCATCAAGTTTCAGATACGGAGCAAATCCATCTTCGAGTTCGCTTTCCTCGACAGCGTCTTGTAGGTGTAGACGTTCACGAAGGTCCTGCATCTGGTTGACAGTCATCTTCTTGATTTGATGTGTTGCGTTTCGTCCCTCGAAGCCGTCTCCCAGAGTCCAACCCTTAATGGTCTTAGCCAGAATTACGGTTGGTTGACCCTTGTGCTCTGTGGCTTCTTTGTAGGCAGCGTAAACCTTCTTGTAGTCGTGGCCACCTCGAGGAAGCTGTCTTAGGTCGTCATCACTCAGGTGTTCAACAAGTTTCAATAGACGAGGGTCGGTGCCAAAGAAATTCTCTCTGATGTAAGCGCCGGACTCGACTGCGTATCGCTGGAACTCGCCGTCTACTGTGTTCTCGAGTCTTTCTTGAAGTACACCTTCGGTATCGTTGGCAAAGAGTTCATCCCATTTGCCACCCCAAATTACCTTTATAACATTCCAGCCGGCACCGCGGAATACAGCTTCTAGCTCTTGGATGATTTTCTGATTCCCTCTAACGGGTCCGTCGAGGCGCTGCAGATTGCAGTTGATAACCCAGGTTAGATTGTCGAGTTTGTCGCGGCCAGCGAGCGAGATTGAACCGAGAGTTTCTGGTTCGTCACATTCGCCATCGCCTAAGAATGCCCAAACATTGGTATTGGTTGTGTCGTCAATGCTTCGGTTATGTAGGTAACGAAGGAAGCGGGCATGGTAGAGAGAGTTGATTGGACCTAGTCCCATTGAGACGGTTGGGTACTCCCAGAACTCTGGCATAAGTCGAGGGTGCGGATAACTGGAAAGACCATGGCCATCGACTTCGAAACGGAAGTTGTCTAGGTGTTGTTCATCGAGGCGTCCTTCTAAGAAAGCTCGAGCATAGATTCCCGGTGCGGCGTGGCCCTGGAAGTAAACGGCATCTCCAGCGTCTCCACCATCTTTGCCTCTGAAGAAATGGTTGAAGCCAATTTCATATAATGTTGCAGACGAAGCGAATGTAGAGAGGTGTCCGCCAATTCCGTCAGCACGCTTGTTCGCGTTCACAACCATCGCAGCTGCATTCCATCTTACGAATGCTCTAATTCGTCTTTCAATGTCAGCGTCACCAGGAAAGGCTGGTTCTGATTCGGTTGGTATTGTGTTTACATAGTCAGTTGAAACTGGGACAGGGTTGTTGAGATCGATATCAGTACCGTGTTGGATAAGTCGATCAAGTAAGTATCGAGCACGCTTGCGGCCCCTTAACTCTTTAACCGAATCAAGAGAATCGAGCCATTCGTCGGTTTCTCCTGGGTCGAAGTCAGGAAACTGCATGAGGTAGCTATCGTTCATATTTCTATTGTGCTAGCTGTGGAACACTTTTCAATAGTATGTGCCAAATTGGATCTCAATAAGTTGTCATATCCTCGGTCAGTCGTAGTTGCGATGATATGCTTTTGAACCAGTTTACGAGGCGAGCAGGGATACAGATTGGTAACCAAAATTTACACTGATGGTGCTTGCTCGGGGAACCCGGGTCCAGGTGGTTGGGCATGGATTATTTCAGACGACAATTTCGATAGTGGACCAGAAACGCCTTCTACTAATCAGCGCATGGAGCTTCGAGCGGTTCTTGAAGCGATTTCGTCCAACGAGGGAGAAATCCACATTTTTTCTGATTCGACTTACGTAGTTAACTGCTTTAAAGACGGTTGGTATTCGGGATGGCTTAGGAGAGGGTGGAAGAACTCTGCAGGCAAAGAAGTCGCTAACCGTGATCTTTGGGAGCCTTTGATAGATCTCTACCTCGAGCGCAAAGATGAGATCTCCTTTACCTGGGTCAAAGGCCATTCTGGTGACGAGATGAATGACAAAGCAGATCGACTAGCTGTAGAAGCTGTGGAGCAGTAGGTTAGGGCTTTGCCGAAGGCGAAACCGGCGTTAAGCGCTTAGTTCTTGATAAGCAAGTTCTACTTCTGCAAGTAGGGATTTGGCGACTGCAACTCTTGAGTGGTTTGCATGTTCACCAGGGGTCATGTCTGCAACAAGGCCTTTATATGCGGCTTGGATATCCATCGTTGATGGCTCACCGGCTAGCCCGAGGATACGAAGACACTGAGAGCGTGTAGCCCGAGATTTGCGGGCCTGTTGTGCCTCTACAAATATTGGGGTTTCTTCGTTTGCCTTTGGGCTCATTAGTTCTCTCTCAACCTTGCGTGTTTATCGCAGCAAGGGTATGACTCCTAGTGTGTGGCTAAAGTCGCGACATCGCACAGATACTTAGTGGGGTAAAGTACCCAAACTGGGACTGTTTGCCCACCGATAGCCTGCTGGGTAACGATACAGGGAGATCAAATGATAACCGCACAATTCGCTGGCAAAACAGTAGCTGAGTCTGACTCGACAGTTGTAGTGGAAGGTAACCATTACTTTCCATCAGACTCTGTGAAGTGGGAGTACTTCACTAAGACCGAACATGCCACAGTGTGTCCTTGGAAGGGTGAGGCCAGCTACTACTCAATCTCTGTCGATGAAACTTCCGCCGACAATGTTGCGTGGCAGTATCAGACACCGTTAACGGATGCAGCAAATATCAAAGATTATGTTGCCTTCTATCCAGCTGTGACGGTTTCCTAAACTACTTAGGAAGTAAGTCAGTAAATGCTTTCTCGAGTGAAGGCTGAGAATGCTTGAAGCCATCTGCCTCAAGCACCTCGGGCAGAACTCGGGCTGAATCAAACAGCAAGGCTTGAGCGAGTTCGCTCCCAAGTAGGAGTGATGGGCCAAACTTAGGGACTGGAAACAATGTCGGTCTGCCTAGGTGTGATCCTATTTCGCTTGTGAATTCTTGGTTGGTTGCTGGCTGGGGGCTCGTCAGATTGACGGGTCCAGAGGTTTCAGACTCAATGAGGTGGATGATCGCATCTACCTCATCATCTAGGGTGATCCATGACCAAGTTTGTTTGCCGCTACCCATCTTGCCGCCCAAGCCCAACTTGAACAGGGGAAGCATCTTTTTAAGTGGCCCATCTGATGGGTGCAACACCACACCAGTACGCAGGTTGCAAGTTCTTACACCTGCTTCAGCTGCAGGTGTTGCAGCGGCTTCCCAGTCTGCGGTTAGTTGAGCTAGAAAGCCTTCTCCTTGGCTGGACTGCTCAGTGAGTGTTTCGTTGCCTCTCGGTCCATAAAAGCCAATTGCTGATCCGGACAAAAAACACTTCGGGGGGTTTGATGATTGGCTTATCTCTGTAGCCAGAGTGGCCGTCGGGCTTAAACGAGAGTTAACAAGAGTCTGTTTGTAGGTCTCGGTCCAACGTTTGCCACCAATGTTGGCGCCGTTAAGGTTCACCACAGCGTCGGTCGAATCCAAGCATCCCCTGGGCAGCTTGAAGTTAACGGGGTCCCACTCTATCTCTGCGTCGCTATTTGCTTTACGGCGGACTAGGTGGATGACTTCATGGCCGAGATTAGACAGCTTGTCGCTCAGTGCCGAACCTATCATTCCTGATGCGCCGGAGATTACTATTTTCATGTTGTTCATTTATCCTAAACTGTCAAACCTCGCGCTAGTCTACTCGAGGTGAGTACCCGCTTTCTTCTCCTGCTGTCATTGGGCACCGGCCTTCTGATTCTGGGTGCTTTCATAACGCAGGTTATTATTGCAAGCTAAATTGAGGTTAGGTACAAGTGAGCGATACGCAGTTTGACGTCGTAGTAGTAGGTGGCGGCCCAGGTGGTTACGCCGCAGCTTTATATGGAGCTTCCGCAGGTCTAAATATTGCCCTGGTTGAAAAGGGAAAGCTTGGAGGGACCTGTCTTAATGTTGGTTGTATCCCGGCTAAGGAGTTGCTTGAAACAGCAGCTGTCTCCCGTGCAGTATCACACGCCTCTAGCTTTGGAGTCTTGGCCGAGTCCAAGGGCGTTGACTGGTCAAAGACACTCGAACGCAAGCAGGGGATTGTCGATCAACTTGTAGGAGGTCTGGGAGGCTTACTTAAGAGTCGCAAGGTACATGTTTTTGAAGGAACGGGCACACTTGGTTCTGACAACAAAACCGTAACCATTTCTGGTGGGGCATCGGATGGTCAAGTCATTACTGGTGATGCCGTGGTTCTTGCCGCTGGATCTGTTCCAAGGACTATGGATGGTTTCCCGATTGATGATCGAAGAATCGTTACTTCAGATGAGCTTCTATCTATCCCAGAACTTCCAGGCTCGGCTGTAGTGGTAGGTGGCGGAGCAATTGGGTGCG
>CALJAE010000192.1 GCA_938028175.1 uncultured Acidimicrobiales bacterium | reverse complement strand
GTGAACTTACCAGAAGGTAAGAATCTAGTCGGAGCCTTCTGGCAGCCCGAAGTAGTTATCTGCGACACACGAACGCTAACGACTCTGCCAGCAGAGGAATTTCGAAACGGCATTGGTGAAGTAGCGAAATATGAGCTGCTAAAACCGACTCTGGAACAAGCTGGCTGTGACTTCTCAGGGTTAGAGGCACCCTTCAACGAGTTAACATTGAGTGAGTTGATTACTATCAGCGCTCGTATGAAAGCCTTCGTGGTTTCAAACGATGAGCTTGAGGCTGGAATGCGAGCGGTACTGAACTATGGTCATACTTTGGCTCATGCCATTGAAACCCATGGGAATTTTCAGCAGAACCATGGCACGGCAGTAGTTAAAGGTTTAATTTTTGCTGCTGAGCTAGCTCGCTCTCTCGGTCGGATAGATACCAGCAGGGTAACCGAACACTATGAAGTAGCTGAGAAGTATGGGTTTGATAAGCGCCTCAGGGGAGAGTTTGATCCTGAAGAGATCCTCAAGCTGATGGAACGTGACAAGAAAGCTGTGGACGGCCTCACTTTCGTGCTTGATGGAGAAAATGGTATCGAACCGGTAGTCGTTGATGACAAGTCAGCCGTTAGCGAAATCCTCAACACAATGATTTCTGGACCGGTTTCGGCAGAAGCTGACGAAGACAGCTAAGACTATAAGTCCACTAGTTTGATAGACTCAGCGAGGCTGCACGTGACAGTCGAAACCTAGGAGAGTCTCATGGGGACAATTAGTACAGCTGATTTCAAAAACGGAGTGGCCATTGAGATACCTGAAGGGCTCTTTCAGATAACTGAATTTCAGCATGTTAAGCCTGGAAAGGGTGGAGCATTTGTCCGCTCAACCTTGAAGAATTTGCGTACCGGCGCAGTCCTAGACAAGACTTTCCGTGCGGGAGAAAAAGTAGAACATGCATTTATCGAAAAGCGAGACATGCAGTATCTTTACGCTGATGCAACAGGGCTGACGTTTATGGACAATGAGTCCTTTGAGCAGTTGACAGTCTCAAACGATGCAGTTGGAGACGCTACTAACTACCTTCTTGATGGCATGAGCGCCAAGCTCATGATGTATGGTGACGAGCTGATTGGCGTCGACCTACCTGCATCTGTGGAGTTGGTCGTTTCTGAAACAGAGCCTGGAGTTCAGGGTGATCGTGTATCAGGCGCCCGTAAACCGGCTACGTTAGAAACAGGCTTAGTTGTTCAAGTGCCGTTATTTGTTGACGAAGGTACAAAGATCAAAGTGGATACTCGCACAGGCGAATATCAGACCCGAGTTTAGGCGAGAGCTGTTAGGGATTCGTTATGAGTAATGACAGTGCAAGATCTGAGGCCAGATCTACGGCTCTTGAGTTCCTGTATGAAGCAGCTATTCGAGAAGAAGCACCAACCAAACTATTTGAAGGTGCATCTGGTGAGGATGCATTCGTGCTTTCGTTATTAGAGAAGGTAGAGAATAGCTCTGCCGACCTCGAATCTCTTATCGAGAAGAACCTCAGCGAAGGCTGGGCTCTGTCTCGCATTCCAGCCATAGATGTCCAGATTCTGAAGTTAGGTATCGTCGAGCTTCAAGCAGCAGATGCACCTGCGGCAGTGGTGTTATCTGAGGCAACAAAGTTGGCTTACTCGTATTCGACCGAGGAGTCTGCAAAGTTCGTAAACGGCCTATTGGCCACTATTGCGAACGAACTATAGCTACTAGGTACATCTCTCACTTGGCTTTATAGGCAGAGCTAGCTGCCGATCTAGTCTTAGTGAGGTTAATTGTTCGTTTAGCATTGGTCGGGATAGCGCTTTCTTTGACAAGCTTTGCTTTACCTCCGACTGCACTGGAAGATCCAGCAGTTGTCGAGCTAGACCCAGCGCCTGCTCAGCTGGCGTTCTCAGAATCTAATCTGTGGGTAGACACCTCGGATCGAGAAGCGGTGATTGCTTTGGTCGAAAGTTGGGACGACACTACGCCAGCAAGTTTGGATTGGACTGGGGATCATGATCAATGTGAAGCTGGAGAGAGCTCACAGCTCTTGCGAGAACAAACCATAGACCGAGTCAACTTCTATCGAGCTCTTGCCGGGGTCCCTGCGCTAGTAGCTGAGAATTCTGAGTTTTCTGACAAGGCTCAATTTGGGGCACTAACCATGAGTGCACAAGGCGAACTCAGCCACGAACCGACCCCAGACTTCGAATGTCTAGATGAGCTAGGTGTCGAGGCCGCAGCAAACTCAAACCTTTACCTTGGCCGAACTGGGCCGGAGGCAATTGATGGGTACATTGAAGACCCAGGCGAGACAAATAATGTGGTCGGCCATCGGCTGACTGTTCTGCATCCCCCGACTAGACAAATGGGAGTTGGACATAGCTCTGCATCGGGTGACCGTTTTGCTTCTAATGTCCTTTGGGTATTCGATGACAACGTGTTTGCTGATTGGGGCACAATCAGAGAAACCGAAGACTTTGTCGCCTGGCCTGCTAGAGGATACATAACAGAAGAGCTCGTATATCCAAGATGGTCATTTAGCCAGGATGACTCTCGGTTTGCGAACGCAACTGTCGAGATGACTGTTAATGGGCAACCGATTCCTCTAACTGTGGTCGCTCGAACGTCTGATACTCAACAGGTTCCGCCTCCAGTTATTGTTTGGGAACCTCAGATTGACTTCGAATCACTTAGCGGCGTGGATACCGACTTTGAGGTCACGGTATCTGGTGTGGAGACAGCTAACGGGGTAGAGAGCTTTAGCTACACAGTCACTGTCATTAGTTGAGGTCTATCCCTATCGGTTTACCGTGGCTGTTTGATAGTTGCTGTTTGACCGTTGCTGCCGGCCCGTCGTTGTTTGACCGTTGCTGCCTAACCGTCATCCTGACGAAAGTCAGGATCTAGGTCTGGGTAACTCCAAGGTGATTGCGTCGGGTTTGGCTAGCTACCAGCCTCGGTCTACCCAGGCTTGGAAGTCAGCTTGCTCGGCACCGATTGTTGTAACGTCTCCGTGTCCAGGGAAGCAAATAGTGTCTTTGTCAAATTTGAACAGGCGTTCTGAGATTGATTCCAGAACTGTATTGAAATTACCGCCCGGAAGATCAGTTCTACCTGGGCCACCTGCAAAAAGTGTGTCACCTGTAAAGAGGAACGGTTTATCAACGACCTTGAAACAAATAGATCCTTCTGTGTGGCCTGGGGTTGCAATCAGATCGAGCTTGAGCTCGCCTACTTCGATTTGGGTGTCGTGTTCCAAAATAAAGTCATAACCTGGTAGGCGGTAGGTGTCGCCGGCGCCAACGCCTACGTCGTATCCAGCATCTCTTACTTCGGTGAGAGCGCCGATGTGATCCCAATGTCCGTGAGTTTCAAGAACTAAACGCGTTTTGGTTTGCTCGCAAAGCTTAAGTAGCAGTTCGTGCTCATCGGCAGCATCCAACATGACTGACTCGCCAGTTTGGGCACAAGTAATAAAGAAGACATTGTTATCGAGCGAGCCAACGACCACTTTCGATAGAACCAGATCAGAATCGCTATGAAGTGTCTGGACGGAGTAGTTGTCTAAAGTATCTGGCACGGTGGTCCCTCGTAGTTTGCTTTATCTAAGTCTATGCGAATTGACAGATCGGTTCAGTGAGTGCCTTTGAATAGCAGCTTCAACGACAGTCGTTAGGCAAAAGATCATCAGAATTGCTTTTGAATAGTTAGTTGAGTACTATCTACCGAGGTCGTAAATTGGGTCCAGAGAGGCTCGAACGAACGGAGAAGCCTATGGCTAAACGCGAACGCTCTGGTAAGCCCCCCTATGGGGGCTTTTTTCATGCGCATTCTCATGTCATGGATGCTGCAGCGGTTCAAAGAGCTATCAAGCGGATTGCTCACGAGATTATCGAGCAAAACGAGAGCTTGGACGATGTATGTATAGTCGGGCTTCAAACAGGTGGTATTGATTTCGCCGAAGCTATAGCAGCAGCACTAGCCAAGATTGAAGAAAAGATTGTTCCTAGTGGGAAGCTCGATGTTGCTTTGTATCGCGATGACATAGGGATTCGTCCGATCTTGCCGGAAGCCACAACCGAGATCACATTTGATATTGATCGTAAAAATGTCGTCCTGGTCGACGACGTTCTATTTACAGGTCGAACTATTCGCTCTGCGATGGACGCGCTGATTGATTCAGGTCGTCCCAAGACGATCCAACTCGCAGTAATGGTTGATCGTGGTCATCGTGAGCTCCCGATTCGCCCAGACTATGTTGGCAAGAATCTTCCCACTAGAAAAGGTGAAGCGGTTAACGCCACACTGGATGGCGTAGAGCTGGGGGAGATACTTCGATGAAACGAATCGTAGGCAAATTTACAACGCAGGATTCTCAGATTGAGAGAGTACCTCATAGAAAGGCACAGAGATGAGTTCACGTAGACAAGGCCTGTTGGTACTAGCCGACGGAACCAAGTTTGAAGGGGAGTACATAGGGGTCGACATCGACGCCCCAATTTCGGGCGAAGTGGTATTCCACACTGCAATGTCTGGTTATCAAGAAGTTCTAACCGACCCTAGCTATGCCGGCCAAATCGTTTCATTCACCTATCCGCATATCGGTAACTATGGAATTTCAGGTGACGCCGCAGAATCTAACATGACTGCGGTGAGAGGAATGATCGCTCGGGACGTCAGTGAACAACCTTCTAACTGGACTTCAGAACAGTCTTTACCGGACTTTCTCTCAGAAAAGCGACTCGGCTGCCTCAACGGAGTTGATACCAGAAAGTTGACTAAGCGAATCAGAGATACTGGAGCAATGCCTGGAGCATTCGGCCCGCTTGATGCATTCGATGAGGAGACCCTAACGGCAGCTGCGAAAGCCGAGCCAGGGACAGACGGTGTTGACCTTGTCGCTAAGGTGACAACGAAAGAGCCGTACACGGTTGGTGCAGGTGGCAAGAATATTGTTGCCTTGGACTTCGGAATCAAACAATCGATCCTAGATCAGCTAACAGAGCTTGGGACAGTTACGGTGTTGCCTGCATCATCAACTGCTGCAGAAGTCATGGCTTTGAGCCCAGACGGTGTCTTCTTGTCAAATGGTCCAGGGGATCCAAGAGTAGTTACTTATGCTGTCGAAGCGGTCAGAGAACTAGTAGGCCAAGTTCCTATCTTTGGAATCTGTTTGGGTCATCAGCTCTTGTCACTTGCAATTGGTGCAGACATTATTAAGTTGGGATTTGGGCACCACGGCGCCAACCACCCAGTTATGAATATGAGCAACAGTGAAGTCGAGATTACTTCACAAAATCATAACTTTGCTGTTGACCCTGCATCGCTGGCGGACGGAGTCGAAGTTACTCACGTGAACTTAAACGATCAGGTGTGTCAAGGAATTGCGATTCCAGACAAACATGCATTCAGTGTTCAACACCACCCTGAAGCTAATCCGGGGCCAAACGACAGTACGTATTTATTCGCTGACTTCAAAGAATTGATGGAGAACTATGCCCAAAAGAAATGATATTGAATCGATCCTAGTAATTGGCTCTGGGCCGATTGTAATTGGACAAGCCTGTGAGTTTGACTACTCGGGTACCCAGGCATGTCAGGTGTTGCGCCAAGAGGGTTACCGGGTGATTCTCGCCAATTCAAATCCAGCCACTATCATGACCGACCCAGCATTCGCTGACGCTACTTACATCGAGCCGTTAACTCTGGAAATCTTGACAAAGATCATCGAGGAGGAAAGACCAGACGCACTACTGCCAACACTTGGTGGGCAGACTGCGTTGAATTTGAGTATGGAGCTCGTCGAAGCCGGCGTGTTGGACAAATATGAGGTCGAACTAATTGGTGCAAATGCTGAAGCGATCTCAACTGCAGAAGACAGATCAAAGTTTAAAGAAGCAATGATCGAGATTGGTCTCGATGTACCACGTAGTGGTGTAGCCCATAGTGCTGAAGAGGCTGAAGAGATCATTAAAGAAATT
This sequence comes from uncultured Acidimicrobiales bacterium, assembly GCA_938028175.1. Taxonomy (GTDB): domain Bacteria; phylum Actinomycetota; class Acidimicrobiia; order Acidimicrobiales; family SZUA-35; genus JAHDDW01. Next base: position 431 of record CALJAE010000192.1, on the reverse strand, counting down.
GGTCTTCCGGTAGTGGTTCGACCTGCATATATTCTGGGCGGCAAGGGTACTGGTATTGCATCGACCCCAGAAGAGTTCTCTAAGATCGCAAAGAATGGTCTTGCCGCTAGCCCGATATCAGAGATCTTGATCGAAGAATCGATAGCTGGTTGGAAAGAATATGAACTAGAGGTCATGCGAGACTGTGCAGATAACCAGGTAATTATCTGTGGCATCGAAAACGTAGACCCTATGGGCGTTCACACTGGTGATTCAATCACGGTTGCCCCAATTCAGACTTTGACAGACACTGAGTATCAGCAGCTGCGAGACGCAGCGTTTGCGTGTTTGAGGCGAGTTGGTGTCGAAACCGGTGGTTCTAATGTTCAGTTCGCAGTCGATCCAGTGACAGGTCGTTGGGTAGTAATTGAGATGAACCCACGAGTCTCGCG
>CALJAE010000191.1 GCA_938028175.1 uncultured Acidimicrobiales bacterium | reverse complement strand
CCAAGAACTAGAGAAGCAATTGCTCAAGGACTATGGGCGAACCGGTTCTCCATAGCTAACGGACATCGCCACAAACTTCTTGACTCCCTTGCGCTTCGACTAAAGCGAATGCTCGACGACCCTGCACAACACTTAGATATCCCTGCGTTTCTTGTTGCAGCGCAATTAGGTCTCGCCACGGCAAATACAAAGCTAACAAAAAAGCAGAACGATCTATACAGCGAGGAAGTAGAACCGATCTTGGAACAGATCGTTAGAGGCCAAATGTCTGGGTACTTACTTCTCGACGATCAGACTGGTGTCAATTTTTCTGATGACGATCAGCCTCGTGTTGATCCACAAATTGCACAACTGGCTGGTACAGCACTACGAGCTTCTCAGAGGGTACGCACCCACGGACTACGAAGGTATTCAGCGTGAGTAACCAAAACTATTCGGACCTGGGATGGTTCTCTCTAAAACACCTAGACAAGATCAATAGCAATAGCGTCATCACAGATGAACTCCGCCGGCAGTGGCTTGATCTTGAAACCTTTGAACTAAACCCTCCAGAAATTGACACATATTTGACCCTGGCAGATAGAACAGTTCTCGCCGCATCTAACTCTCGACGCCACCCGATAGATACGAGCTGGCTAGAAATAGAACGCTCACTGACAAACCTAGATCCGTCCGATGATTGGGCTCCCGCTTACCCAGTTGTCCTTCGGGCTTACCCATATCGAAAGTTAGCGAGTGCCCCAGACACACCCGCTTGTGATCGCATCGCAGACATTCTGCTGCATCGTGACAACATCATACAAAACCCAATTCTGCTCGCACAGATTATCGTAGCCATTGCCTCTATTAACCCCAGATACGTTGAGACTTGTATCCGGGAGCTGAAACGGCGACCATTCCCTCTAGACATAGCCGACACTGGTATCAAAATCATTAAGATGCAAGGCGCCAATCACGGCCGACAAAGAATTCTCAACCTGAACACTCTGACGACACCGGCTTCTCAAGTTCTACGAGACGAAGCTAACTCTAGAGCCCGCCGAAGCGTCTATGTCGGCGGCTAAATTCTTCGATTGCGTCTTCTAACTGACCTTTGTCCATGTCTGGCCAATAGGTATCTAAGAAAACCATTTCCGCATAGCTGGCCTGCCAGGTCATGAAGTTGCTCAGCCTGTACTCTCCAGAAGTTCTGATCCATAGATCAACGTCAGGAATAGCCGCATCATACAAGTTTGCAGAAATTCTTTTCTCATCAACATCCGATGCCTGCACTCCTGAGTCAATAATCTTTCGGACTGCATCGACAAGTTCTGCCTGTGACCCATAGTTAAACGCAATGGTCAGCGTCATGCCCGTGTTGTCTTTTGTTAGCTCAACGGTCTCATCAATTCGCTTTAGAACTTTACGAGGCACTCGCCAATCTCGACGGCCTATGACTTTTACTCTTACGTTCTTTTCGTGAAGTTCATCACGACGCTTCAGCAGCACTGACTCATCGACCAACTTCATCAGAAATGCCACTTCAGAAGGAGGACGTTTCCAATTCTCAGTAGAGAATGCATAAACGGTTAGCCACTCCACTCCAAGATCGTTTGCTGCTTGTACTACACGGTGTAGTGCTTCTTCGCCTTCCAGGTGGCCGTCGGTTCGCTTAAGACCACGTTCTTTAGCCCAGCGACCATTTCCGTCCATAACGCAGGCGATATGCGATGGCACTATTAAGTTGTGTTGTCGTTCGCTCATGGCCCAATAACCCTGAATTTGAGATGCCCCTCATTGTACTATGGCAATTGGCAAGGTCACTGTCGTTATAGGCGACTATCCTTATGGGCTAATGTCTGAACTCAAAGCAGAACTAGATAAAGTCATCGCCGGCTTAGGCGCTGGCGGGGAACTTCGACCACAACAGCTGAAAATGGCTGAGTTGGTCGAACAAGCAGTATCTGAATCAGAACGCCTATTTGTGGAAGCTGGCACTGGTACCGGTAAGTCTTTTGCGTATTTAACCCCGGTGGTATCTAGCGACCAAACAGTTGTTGTCTCGACAGCCACCATTGCTCTGCAATCCCAGTTAGCCAATCACGACATTCCCCATGTGTTGTCATCGCTGGGTTCATCTAAAAAAGCAGCGATTCTCAAAGGCCGCAATAACTACCTTTGTAAACAGAAACTCGTTGAGCTTGCAGATGAAACACAACTCAGTCTGCAGGTTGACGAATCCGATCAGCTAGAACAAGTTCTGGAATGGGCTGACTCAACGCCGACCGGAGACAAAGAAGATCTAGATTTCAGTGTTGCGCCTGGAGTTTGGCGAAGTGTCTCGATCCCTGCCAACGAATGCCCCGGAGCCTCTAAGTGCCCCATGGGTGAAGAGTGTTTCTCCGAAGACGCCCGCAACGAAGCGTACGCTGCAGACATTATCGTAACTAATCATTTTCTATACGGGCTGCACATCGCTTCAGAAGACGGACTACTCCCCGACCACGAAACAGTTGTGTTCGACGAAGCACACCAGTTGCCTGAAATCTTTGGTACAACCTGCGGGCTAGACATCGGACCCCAAGCATTCAAGAACCTCGCATCGCAATTTCGCACAGTAAGTACAGACAAAGACTTTCCAAATGCAATCGACAAGGTAGCGGATCGCTTAGGGGAAGTGCTTGAGCCGAGTCGTGGTGAGGCTTGCAAGCTTGATACCGAAATAGTCTCAGCTCTAGTTGCCGGACGAAGCATCTGCGAGAAAACAGTTTCCAAAGCTAGAGGTATGCGTAAGTCGGTAAACCCTGACTTTATGGCCAAGCTAGAGCGACTTAATCAATACGCAGAGAAACTCGCAGTTACAGCCGACTCGGTCCTTGAAGCAGACAAAGACCAAGTTGTCTGGGTTGAGGATCGCTTAGATCTACCAGGACTTAGGGTTACCCCCATAAGCGTGGCCGGCTTAGTTGATGCAGCGCTAGATGATGAAACAGCGGCAGTATTTACTAGCGCTACGATGCCAGCGACTATAGCTGATCAACTAATAGGTGATGAGTCGACCGAGGTTCACAGAGTCGGCTCACCGTTTGACTACGAAGAGCTAGGACTCTTGTATTGCCCCGCTCACCTGCCTAATCCAAACTCGCCCGATTACAGAGAAGCGACCCATAGAGAAATAACCGACCTGATCAACGCAGCCGGTGGTCGAACCCTCGTTCTATTTACCAGCTACTCTGCTATGAGAGAAGCCGAGATTCATCTACTAACAAATTGTGACTATCCCATCCTCACACAGGGCGACAACTCAAAATCACATCTGTTGAAGCAATTCAGAGAAAAGCCAGAAGCCTGTCTCCTAGCAACCATGTCTTTCTGGCAGGGAGTCGACATCCCCGGCGACACGCTGAGCCTTGTAATAATCGATCGAATTCCATTTCCAAGACCGAACGAGCCGATCACAGCTGCTAAACGCGACAGAGCAGGAGCGCAGGCATTTGCAACTGTCGATATACCTAGAGCACAAACCCTCTTAGCTCAGGCAGCGGGTCGACTGATCAGATCTAACGAAGACAGAGGTGTCGTGGCTGTCTTGGATCCTCGCCTCGCAACTGCCAAGAGCTACCGCTGGGAACTGATCAATGCACTACCTCCGTTTAAACGCACCAAAGACAAAGATACTGCGCTGAATTTTTTGGAAAAACTCTCGTAGATTCCTAGAGTCCCTGCATAGACTCAGGGTCGCCTAAGACTCAAAGTTAAAGGCGACAGCGGAGAACAGGCGGATAATAGTGGAACCCTATCGGAACAAGGAATATCGACAAGTTCGATCTGAAGCACTTTCACACCTCAGTATGGGCCTCGGCCCCTTTGGAGCTTACTCCCCTAAAAGAAGAGGTAGCTATTCGCCTATTACCCGGGCGCTGGAGACCTCATTCGGACACTTTTTGGTACGAGGTGAACTAATCGAGATTCTTAGTCATTCAGGGATGGATCTGGCAACATTCAAACTCCTCCTAGGATCACAGCAAATGCCGAAAACAAAAATCAGCATTGAAGACCGTTGCCTAACCGACATAGCACAGTTTCGGGCCAGTACTGGATCTAGGGAATCAAACGGCTGGTACAACGAACTTAACCCAGCCTCACCAAGCTGGGTTTTTGAGCCGAACACAATGACTATCAAACTTTTGGCGGAGCTAACTAGGAGAGTTTTGCAACCTGGCAATGAACGATACCGCAACGCTGCTCTCAAAGTCCTATACGATGCCAAGCACGTCGACTTGATGCATCAGCTTGCGCACCGGCACGGTGGCGACATCCCAGATCATGGATTTCCAAGTTTCAAAAATGTCAATCGTGCTAACACGGGTAGCGTTGCCACGATCCTCAAACAAATTTTAGTCGGGCTAGCAAGACAAGGTGTCGAGGTCGACCTCGAGGAAATGCCACCCTTTGAAGGCTTAGCCCGACTTATAGAAACTTTAGAAAGTAGCTTAGGCCCTGATGCAGTGGACCTCATTAAGTCTGACATCGCTAGACCTCGATTCCCAGCACTAAAACGAGACCATCTACAGCCATATTATGCAGGAATGCGAAGAGCCCGTTAGCTGTCAATCTCCAGCACCCACAAGACAGCCTCGCCAATATGGGTTCGCACGCCATCGTTCGAATATTCATCTGCGTAGTGTCCAAATGCTGTATAGAAAGCCCGTTGGCCACCAAAGTCCTGATGCCAAGCTATTGGATGTAACTGACCCATGCCACCCTCATTTAACCACCCATTCGGGTTATAGGTGCTCTCATCTACTGCCAGCAGAACCGTTGCATTTGGTGGAATACGATTGAAGTTATACCACTCGGTTGAATGCTCAAAGTTTGATCCAAAGTGAGCAGTGGCAGGGTGGGAGTTGTCCAACACGTTCACTGTTGCGTTCTGACGCTCACTACCTGCAGTGGAAGCAGTTGGATGATCATCCATCAACGAGCCATTTAGATCCTCAAGATAAGGCCAAAAGTTATTTAGGTTTGGCTCGCTCTCAGTGGTCTCGGTAGTGCCATCATTATGCGTTCCGGCAGCCTCATGTATTCCAAGGTAATTAACGCCACTGGCTATGAAGGCCTCGAATCCTGCCTTTAGCTCGTCAGACTCAAAAACGTTGTTCTTTGTATTGTGAAAAACAACTGCATCGAAATCGCTTGAATCGGAGCTGAGAAAAATAGAAGCATCGTTTGTATAGGTAACTTCGAATCCAAATTCTTGTGCGTACTGATCAAACAAAGCATTCGCTGGATCTCTCGCAGCCGCATGCCAATCTCGCCCATCTGTAATTTTGTTAAAAACGAGCAAGGTCTTTGGACGAGTTGACCCCGAGCTGATGCTTGTGTCTGCAACAGTTGGGGCAACTGTTGTGTCAGTCTCTCGCACGGTCTGCGCCGCCGACTCTGCCACAACCGCACTAGATGGTTGAGTTTGGACTTGTAAAGTGCTGAATGAACCACTTTGGGTTACCTGTGCCGACGGAGCAGGCTCTGCGATGCTGACCGACGACTGTGCGCCTCCAGAAAGTAGAACTGCGATGAGTGCAGTGACAGCAACGATTAGTGCTACGCCGGTGATAATGGTGACGCTACGTTGGGTTGACGGAGTCATTACTCAAGTGCCCAAGCCAGCGCTCCTTCGATATGGTCTATATATCGAGGATCTGAATAGTCTTGCCCGAAATGTCCAAGCATCGTATAGAAGGATCTAACGCCATGAACGTTCTTAGTCCATGCAACCGAGTGTTTGTTACCGGGAGACGAAACTGGATTTTGCGAAAAGTCCTGCGACAGGTATGAATTCTCATCCACTGACAACAAAACTTGTGCATTCTGAGGCTCGGCCTCAAAGTTATACCATTCATCCGACCATTGAAAGGTGCCTGAAAGATGAGCTGTTGAGGGATGATTATTGTTTTCAACGATCACTGTGGCTTCCTGGCGGTGTTGCGGCGTCCCTTGAGGCGGATGCGAATCGAAGATTCCCCCAACCAACTCGTTGTAGAAACCCCACTTGGTTCCGTCTTCCCAGTGTGTTGCTGAGGCAGCATGCACGCCGACGTAGTTTGTGCCTTGACCTATCAGTTGCTGAAAGGCCTGTTTCTTTGCGTCGGTGTCAAAGACCTCGCCATCACTATTCCACATAACGACCACATCAAAGAGTGGTTCATTTCCAGAGAAGTCTAAGCTCAATAACTGATCTGCGTTCTGCATTCGAGTGACTTCAAAATTGAGATCGCCAGCAAGAGACTGAACTACCTGAAAGCCTGCTTCTCTGGCTTCTAGATGAAAATCAGTTCCTTCACGGTTAGCCCATTCATCTAAGTAAAGGACTCTTTTGATTGAGGCCTGGCTAGGAGGATCGGTTGTCTCGGTGCTCGACTCTGCAACAACTGTGTTAGTTGTGTTAGCTGTCGTAGGCAGAGTTCCCGCAACAGTAGTACCAGGCAAACTAGCCGACCCAGCAGTCGATGTAGTTCCTGACTGAGACGTCACTTCAGTTTGAGCGACTGCGACTGGATCTGAAGAATTGTTGTTCTGCAAAATAAAGAACGCTCCGCCAGCTACTGACAAAATTACCAGTAACGTCACAAAGAATATCGTTAGAGATCTGCTAGTCATAAGAAGTTCTCCTATCGGCAGCACAACGTTTCCATTAAACCAATTGAGCCTGTATCTAAGCAAAAATCACCCTGTGATTGCTCAAAAACTCAGAATCTGAATTGCCGATATAATTAGTGGATGGCGGCAGATGACTTAGGTGGTCTCGAAGAACTCGGTGCAACTCCAGATCGGGCCGAGAGGCAAGTAGAGTTACTGCTTGATGCCTTCGTACGAAGCGGCGATACAAGCCAGCTAACCTCTGCCTTCCGACAAGCAGGCACCAACCCTGTCGTAAGACTCAAACTCCTCAAAGCACTCGGTGAGGCGAAAGTTGAGCTCAAGACAATCAACGAGAGCTATCCACAAAAGTCTTTAACTGGAGCCGAGCTAGATATCCATGCTGCCGCCTTCTATGAGCAGGGGCTCTCGCTCAAGGATCTCGATACTTTCATATTTTCAGACGACTGGCAGTTCGAAGGTCTACACCGCGACTTTGAGGCCTTGCGTAGATTTGCAAGCTATTGTGCCTTTCGATCAACTGGACTTCAAACACAAGTATTTGCACTCCTCTATGAAGCCAACCTAATCGTATCTGTCCATGAGTTAGCTCATATAAATGGCCTCGAGCCTCCGGGCCGTGCTCTCACCACTTTCGCTGGCAGAGAGATATCCGGCGAAAACATTGTTACTCGACATCTAGAAATAACCCGTCTCGTTAGTTTTGGCTCGGAGCCATTTCGAACTCTAGGAGTCGTACGCCCTCACATAAAAATTGGCGAAAAACTACCCATTTTTAGACAGAAGGTCGGACTCGAATTGTCTGAGTTAATCATGTCTGGCCGCTACCGCCCTACTATGCCAAAGCTCACCTAACAGCCTTTAACTACGCTAAATAGACTAGAAAAACCTTAAAATTGGCAAATTTTGAGGCTTCCTGCCCTACCCAAACCCCCACCTGATCTAGTACAATCGTTGCTATGGCGGAATTTGAGGCAGAGGGTCTTTCCCCAGAAGACACTCGTGAAGAACTAGCTGAAGAGCTAACAAGTTACCGAGACGAATCAGGTCGTTTGGTGAAGACAAACGAATGCATAGAAGTACTTGGAACCTTTATTAGTGAATCGATTGCCGACGAACTCACATACGACACAGAGGCCTCTAGCTGGTAGAGATGAACAATCTGCCCGCCCCCGACAAAAGTCTGAACCTATTCCCGACCTTCCCTTCCAGCCAAGCCCAGACCGCTTGGGTCAGAGCAGAACTACAGGCATTACAAGTCTCGTTTGATCCAGCTGATGATGGAGACAGACTTAGAACACTTATTGCCGCTGCAGCAAAAACCTCAATCTTCAATAAAGTGATCGACACTTTCACTTTAAGCGGAGATCTAGAGTCCATTGAGGAAGACCAGCTACTGTGGCTTCATAATCTAGTGATCGAGGCTGGCTGTGTTCATCGAGTCGTCATAGCTGTCAGTGAAAACTTCGGCTATCTCACAACGGACCTCACGGAAGTCATGTTTGCTAAACGGGTCAGCCTGAATCTCAACCCCGTAGAAATAGCAATAAGGAAAAAAATTGGACTACCAGTAGAGCAACTTAGCAGCGGGTCCAGAACAATCTTGACAGACAACCTTGCGCCAGTCGCAACTCGTTTCCGAGAGCTGCAGGGCGAGCTTAAGATACTCGAAAGGGAAGCATTTAAATCAAGCCAGCTTGAACGCTTAGGCAGCAGAATTGGGAATACTTTAGAGCGACGCAAAGTCCCAGGCCCTCTCTTGAGCAGCCTGGAAGTTGGAACGGCTACGGTGTCGCCACCAAAGACCTTTAGTATCCGAACTCGCTAATGGCGTCTGCGTCCTCTTGCCAATTCTTGCGAACCTTAACCACTAACTCCAGGTAAGCACCTTTATCGAGTTTCTTTCGAACGTTAATGCCAACTTGCTTTAAGACAGCTCCGTTTTTGCCAATGACAATTGGTTTTTGACTTTCCCGCTCAACCAAGATTTCTACCTTTATACGTGGCCACTCCCAAGAAACAAGACGAGTTGCAATCGAATGTGGCAGCTCCTTCTCAGCTACTCGCAACAGTTGCTCTCTCACCAGCTCAGCTACTCGAAACCCCTCGCCTCTGTCTGTTTTCATCTCTCGCGGAAACCACAGGGGACCTTCTGGCATTCGTGACTTTATATGTTCCAACAAGTCAGGAACACCTTTGCCAGTCCAGGCAGATACCGGGTAGTAGCTTGAGAAGTCAAGCTCTGACAGCTCAGTAAGTTGGGCGAGTATCTTTTCTGGCTTTACTCCGTCAATCTTGTTCAGAACACACACTGTGTTGGCTGGGTCGAGCTTTGCGGCGACGTAGCGGTCGCCTCGGCCAAAGCCGGAGTTTCCATCTATTACGAAGCAGACAAGGTCAACCTCATCAGAGGCGCCAAGTGCCGACTTATTTAGGCTCTTACCAAGCTCGGAGACAGGTTTAGAGATACCTGGTGTATCAACAAACACAATCTGATTCTTATCATCGGTGAAGACACCCTTGATATCTGATCTCGTCGTCTGGGCTTTGTTAGATACGATACTTACATGCTCATCCAAAATTTGATTTAGCAATGTCGACTTGCCGACATTGGGTCTTCCCGTTAGCGATACAAAGCCAGAGCGAAAGCCTGGAGGTGCTGTTAATTCTGGACTATTCATAATTTTCCTCAGGTAATGCTTGTCGAATCACTACCCTACTGATGCGATGCCCTTGTACTCGTTCGATACCGAGACTGTAGCCACCATTTACTGCCGACTCACCGACTTTGGGAACTCTCCCAAACGTATCAAACACTAATCCCCCAACGGTATCCCACTCACCTTCAGGAAGTTGATAGCCTGAGACCTCGTTAAACTCATCAATAGATATTCGAGCATCGGTTCGAAAGACTCCTGGACCTTGTCGTTCTACCATTGGCTCCTCGGTGTCATACTCGTCGACTATCTCGCCAACTATTTCTTCGATTAAGTCTTCTAAGGTTACGAGTCCAGCCACACCCCCGTACTCATCGACTGCGATGGCAAGATGAAACTGATCTCTTTGCATCTCCTTTAGGAGCGGAGCAATTGACTTAGTTTCAGGAACGAACTTAGCTTTACGCGCTAGACCTCTTACAGATTGATCGATCTGTCCAGCGAGTTCGGCTTTAATCAGATCTTTAACATACACGACGCCGACAATGTCATCTGAGTCATCGCCAACGACAGG
>CALJAE010000190.1 GCA_938028175.1 uncultured Acidimicrobiales bacterium | reverse complement strand
ACTCATGGTCGAGAGCAAGTTCAACAACAGGGTCCATCATTGCGATAACACTCGCTGGACGAGGCTCTGGAAAAGCCACAAGAATGGCGGCAGCCCGAACCAAATTGGGCTCCTCGTTGGCTAACGCCTCGTACACTTCAGCAAGAGCATTCTCGGTTAACTCTTCAATACTTAGCTCGCTCATTTAACAATCCGCCTTAACTTCTCTGCCATTTATCTAAGCTAAGCCTATCGTCATAATGGGTTAGCTGTTCTGTGGCTTGAATGCCCCGCAAACCCGTCAACCCGACTTGGTGCCCTGCGAAGCGGCTTTCCGTGTACTAGCTGCCTATTAGGCCACTTATCTCTGTATAAGCATTCTCAGTGCTATTACCGTCTAGCTTGATGGCATTTTCTCGGGCGGAATTAACTAGAAAGTCCTGCCAATCCATAAAGTCCGCACGCTGTGGGGTGGTCTTGCCAAACGGATTTTCTCGGTCGGGGCTAGCCAAATCAGCAATGAGGTTTTTCAATAAGTCTTCTCGCCAATACCATCCATACTTTTCATACCAGTCGTCTTTTCCGGTCTCAACAAATTCGGTCGTAGAACCCATGATCTTGCCGGTCTTAAACTCTCGCCACTCGCAAAGGTCTGCGATCTCGTCGGCATCAACAAACCTTGAGTCACCTAACTGATTCGCATATTGAACCAATGTTGTTTTTCCTGCACCCGGGGTACCTGTGACCAAAAATGCCATCAAACTAACCTAGCGTCTACTTTGGCTTCGACTTTTGCTTTGGTTCTGCTCGTTTGTCGGTCAACTCAATTTGTAGCTGTTCACCAGGCTCAGATGGCAGCACTATCGAAGGCTCTTGAGCACCTCGGACCCCTGTTTCAGTCACTTTTTCTCCTGGGCCAGGCCTCAAAGTAAAGACTAATAGCCCTAGATATAGGGCTCCACCTAGTAGTGCAACACCAATTGGGGCGATTGCGTCACCTTGACCCTCGTTATATGTCGGGTACAAGACTCCAACCGATAGGAGCGCTGTCCACGCCCAAAGAATGAGGACACTACGTTTGTGACCGTGACCTAATCTCATCAAACGATGATGAAGATGGTCCTTGTCTGCCGTGGCGAAACCCTGCCCTTTTAGGCCACGTCTAACTATGGCGAACGCTGTATCGATTACTGGAACACCAAGAATTACTAGTGGGATAACGAGCGGCGCATAGAAGAAGAAAGTCTGACCACTAAATGGATCTGGTGTTCTACCACCAACAGCAACCGTTGAAGCTGCCATCAAACAACCCAGCAAGAGACTGCCCGAGTCGCCCATAAAGATTCTGGCGGGATGAAAGTTCCACGGCAAGAAGCCGGCGCAGATACCAACCACAATCGCAGCAACTAAAGGCCCAATATTGCTTGCCTCAATTAAGTCAACTTCTCCTAATCGGAAGCCGTACAACATAAAGGTAAAGCCAGCGATACCAACAATTCCTGCTGCTAAACCGTCTAGGCCGTCAATAAAGTTGATGGCGTTGCTCATACCGAGCACCCAGAGCACAGTTAAAAGGAACGTGAAGTTAAAGTCGATTACGAAAACATCAAGAAATGGGATTCGGAACCAGATGATGTTTATGCCGGAGAGAACCAGGGTCACTCCAACCAGTGTGATACCGAAAGTCTTTGCTGGAGCAGAGATGTCTCTAATGTCGTCGATAGCCCCAACAGTTGTTGCTACCAAAGCAGCAACCAAGATCCCTAGTGGTTCACCAAAGTCAGTTATCGAGAAACCTTGGTCGGTAAATACGGGGTCGAACAGCCCTGAGAATCCGGCCACAACAAAAGTGACTGCAAACCCTATAAACATTGCCAAGCCACCTAGCAATGGCGTGGACTTTGGTTTGTCTGACCCGAAGTTGTCAGAACCAGACGTTATACCCCGCTTGATACTCTGTTTCAGAAACAGAGGAACTGTTGCATAGGTAATACCAGCAGCGACTAAGACCATGAGAAAATATGACGCAAGTGCTGGCCGCAATGTATCCCTCTACAGAGTCGATGGCAGGTACGACCACCGAGCTTAGCGCAGCGATGGGATTTGAGCTCACCCAACGGTAAAGAAGGTAGTGGCTAACGTCTTCTCTGCCTTGACTTGCGTTCTTTTGGAGTTGGCGGAGCAGGACTTGTCCCGGGAGGGCCTACCAAGTATTTACCAAGAGGTTCGGCACCACTGAACAGCTGAGATCGATTAGTATCCAGGCGGCTTTCTACCCAACTTCTCACCCAACGGGCCTGCCCAAAATTAGGATCGCTTCTTGCAAGCCTCAAGTGTTCATCGAACTCGTTTAAGTCATCATCGGTTAGACCAAAACCTTCTGTTCGCGATTCGACTAAGAAATCACGAATAGCTTTGAGTTGGTCGTCTGTATAACCTTCGAGGCTAATTACATGCGGGAATCTACTCGCTAAGCCCGGCTGGGAATCTAGCAAATCCTGCAATTTGTCGGGATAGCCGGCAAAGATAATGACCATCTCGCCTCGCCTATTTTCGGCAGCGACCCCAATAGCCTCGAGAGCTTGTTTAGCAAAGCTTGCTGATCCGCCGTCAATCATTTCATGAGCCTCGTCGATAAATAAAGCACCCTGGCTGGCCCTAAAGATCACTTCGTTCGTCTTGCTTTCTGTATGTCCAACATATTCGGCAACTAAATCAGCCCTACGTACCTCTACAAACTCAGCGTCAGTCCTCCAGGGCAAATCAGCAATAAACTGCCCAATTCGACGAGCTATTTCCGTCTTCCCCAAGCCTGGAGCACCCTTAATTATCAGGTTCGATGATCGCTCTTCAAAGTCATCTTGGTTCAACAGATGGACAGCCCGTTCGAAGTCCGCAGCTATTATCCGGTGCAACCGGGCGTGTATTGCCCCATCAACAACAAGCCCTGCAAAGGCTTCTTGTGAATCTTTGAAGACTTGATCACGCATCTCATCAAGTCCCTTCTCGATGGCGTTTCTATACTTGGTCCAAAGCTGTACCAAAAGCTTGTGGCTTAACGGGTCGGTCCAATCGTTTAATGTCAAAACCAACTTGACAACATTTACATACTTGCCCGGCTCGACCATCTCAGGAGAATCTAAAAGCTCCGAAAGAATGTCTTGGGTATGGCGATACCTAGCTTCGCTTTTGTCTTCGCTGTCATC
>CALJAE010000189.1 GCA_938028175.1 uncultured Acidimicrobiales bacterium | reverse complement strand
GGGCCATGGACGTTGGTTAAGCAGGTTTCAAATGCTGAAGTTAATGTTCACAAAGTTTCAAATGCTTCTGGACCGGACGGCTTGCTTGAAGTATGCGGAGCAAGTAGATCTGTATGGGTTGAAGGTACAGTTCGTTCGACCCGAAACGCCAACGGAGCTATCCGGACTGTAAACATTGTCGACGTTGAGCAGTATCTTGAAGGTGTCGTACCGAATGAGTCTCCTGCCTCTTGGGATATGGCAGCTCTTGAAGCTCAGGCAATAGCAGCTCGTTCATACGTCATGGCGGGTGACACGCGTTTCCAGCCTTACGCTGATACATGCGATACTGCACAGTGTCAGGTCTATGATGGCGTTTATACAACCCGCAATGGTTTCCGCCAGGCAACACATTCACGAACTGATCAAGCTATTGCGACTACGAGGCGAACTGTTCGAGTATTTGCTAATGGTCAAATTGCTCGCACAGAGTTCTCGGCTTCGACTGGTGGATATACAGTCGCTGGCGATTTCCCAGCCGTACCAGATGCAGGCGACAGCGTAAGCGCTAACCCATTCAACACTTGGACTAAAAAGGTTTCTCTATCGACACTAGATAAGTATGGTCTGGGTCGAGCAACAGGAGTTGAAGTAGTCGAAAGAAACGGTCTAGGCGCAGACGGTGGCCGAGTCTTAACAGCTAAGTACATCTTCCCGTCTAGATCGCTAACAGTTACTGGTGATCAAGTACGACTCGACTTTGGCCTTAGATCTAACTGGTTCACATTTTCTGAGGTAGCTGACGGGATTGATCGAAGTCAAGATGAATTCGTGACTGAGGTATTCGAAGTCTTCACAGGTTCAAAGCCAACTTCTGCTCAGCTAGCCACTTGGAGAAAGATAGCGCTTGAACAGGGTCGACACGCCGTAGCGACCCGACTAGTTAAGGATGATCACTTTAGTGGCGAGCTCGTTGATGACCTGTATCGAAAAACTTTGAGACGTGGTGCAGATAGAAGTGGACGGGCTTACTGGGTAGGGCTTCTGAGCGAGGGTGAAAAGCTCGATGAGATTAGTCAGTATTTCTATTCATTAGACGAGTACTTTATAAGAGCAGATCGGAGCAACTCGAAATTCGTGGCGAATCTCTACAAAGACGTTCTATCGAGACAGGCTGATGTTTCTGGTCAACGCTATTGGACGAATCTGCTTGACACGGGTCGAGTGACACGCCACGAAATGGTCTTCTATTTCACCCAGGGAGTAGAGACCAGAACTAAGCGTGCAGCAAGAATCATGAATTCAGTCGTCGGAAATGGCAATTATTCGACAGCACAGCTAAACAAATACGCTGGTTCTCTAACTGAAATCGATGATATTGCGCTAGCAGCTCGAGTAGCAGCAGACCTGTTATAGACAGCTGACACTGCCACAATCCCCATAGAGATTGATTCACTAGGGTTTATACGCCTATTTCAGTAGCGATGGCTCTCAGAAGTGGTAATTTGGCGTACATGCAATATTCAGAACTCAACCGATCCAAGCCTGTTTTCGTGGCTGGTCACAATGGAATGGTGGGAGGAGCTATTGTTCGGCGTCTCTCTGACCTAGGGTTTGAGCAGATCCTTACAGCAGATAGGTCGGAACTAGATTTAAGGGATCAGTCGTCAGTGAACGAATGGTTTTCCTCGAACAAGCCTGAGTATGTCTATTTGGCTGCTGGAACTGTTGGTGGAATCATGGCTAATTCGACACGTCAAGCTGAGTTTTTGTATGACAACTTGATGATTCATGCAACAGTGGTTGAAGCAGCGAGACTAACTGAAGTTGAGAAGCTCCTTTATCTCGGTAGCTCTTGTATATACCCGCGTTTGTCCGAGCAGCCGATAAGTGAGGACTGTCTACTACAAGGTCCACTTGAGCCAACTAACGAAGGCTATGCAATAGCAAAGATTGCAGGAATCAAACTCTGCCAGTTCTATGCTCAGCAATATGGTTGTAACTTCATTACTGCGATGCCCACAAACCTTTATGGCCCCAATGACAACTATGACTTAGAAAGCTCGCATGTTCTTCCGGCGCTGATTAGGAGATTCCACGATGCCAAGAGTGAAGGCGAAGAAATTGTCACGGTTTGGGGATCTGGGAGCCCGCGTCGGGAGTTCCTTCACGTTGACGACTTAGCCGATGCGTGTGTCCACTTAATGGATGGTTACTCGGGCGTCGAGCACGTAAATGTTGGGACAGGCACAGATGTTTCTATAGCGAAGCTTGCTCATCTCGTTCGCCAAATCGTGTATCCAGAAGTTGAAATTGAATTTGATACCTCCAAGCCCGACGGCATGCCTCGCAAACTATTAGATGTTTCTAAACTAAGCGAGCTTGGTTGGCGGGCAACTATAGATCTTGAACCAGGAATCAAACACGCTTACGATTGGTTCTGCGATAACTACTCTGAAGCCAGAGGGGTCGGTTAGTGGAAGAACTAACTATTGGATTTGTCCCACCACGTTACGGAGACGAAGTCGTCGGTGGAGCTGAAGCCGTAATGGCAGAAGCCGCCCACGGTCTCGCAAAGCGTGGTCACAAAGTAGAAGTCATCACTACATGTGCGATTGATCACTACACATGGAAGAACGAATATGCTCCTGGCCTAGATAACTCTGGCCTGGTTCCGGTACGAAGGTTTGCTATTGATCACAACAGTAATGGAGTCGCTAGAAAAAGAATTGGCGACAGCATCTTGGCAAACGCTCATGTTCCCGTTGAAGCTCAGCAGCTATGGGCCAACGATTCTCTGCGATCCAGCGAGATGTGGCACTACTTGTCCGAGAATATGGATAGTTATCGTTGCTTGATATTCGCCCCGTATCAGTTTTGGACTACCTACGCATGCGGCCAAATTGATTCGTCTAAGACAATCATCATGCCCTGCATGCACGAAGAACCAGAGGCCAGGTTTGATATTTACCAGCCAGTACTCAATGGAGCTGAAGGTATCTGGTTTCTTACAGACCCAGAGGCAGATCTGACAAACGAAATCTACAATCTCACCAAATCGCAACAAATTGTGGGTGCAGCCGTAGATGTGCCTGCCAGTTACGACCCAACCGCTTTCTGCGAAAAATACGGAATCACTTCGCCCTTTATCTACTACGCAGGTCGACGCGAGTGGGGCAAAGGTTGGCAAGATCTCCTTGCAGGTTTCGCTAAGGCCCTGGATCGAACAGACATCAAGCTCGTGACGTCTGGGGTTGGCGAGTTGGGCTTGACGGAGGAGTTAGAGAAGCGAGTAATTGATGTCGGCTTCATATCCGACAATGATAGAAATAATGCAATGGCAGCGGCACTGGCCTATGTACAGCCAAGTGATAGAGAGTCTTTTTCTCGGACCGTGCTCGAGGCATGGCTTGCTGGAACTCCCGTCATTGCAAACGCTAGATCTGCAGTCGTGGCTTGGCACATCGATAGATCTGAAGCAGGATATGCCTATAGCGGAGTGGAAGATCTAGGCGAAGCCATCGTGGGCTTTGCCAACAACCCGTCCGCAGCCAAAGACTTAGCGTCAACTGGCAGAGACTACGTTCTCACAAACTATCAATGGGACTCAATTCTGGACAATATGGAACACACACTGGCTAACTGGTTCCCAGTTGGAGAAGGGGAGTAGCGTTGGTGTTTTCTGAACTAGTAATCAGCCCTTATGCTCCCTATCGAGATGGGATAGCCAGCTACACCGTGCAGGAAGTGCGTGTCAGAAGAAAGAGGGGAGAGAATATCGAAGTTCTTTCTCCGCAGCCCTCGGCAGCTCACCATCACTTAGAACTCGGGGGGTTCTCAGGGGCACTGAGTCTTCTCCGGAGGGCTTCGCAGCACTCACGTTTCACTGTTCATGTGTACCCCGAAATAATGTACGGTCGTTGCAGAAACCGGATCGAACGCCAGGCAGTTTGGTCAATGTGGATTCGAATCGCAAAAGCAGTGCCCGTTGAGTTGAGAATTCACGAAGTTGTGTACAGCTTGTTCGAGAACTCGGCACGAGAAAAAAGGTTGTTTGCAAAGTTCTTAGAAGCTTGTGATTCAGTCTATGTTCATTCAGACGTTGAAGCAGCCCAGTTGGTGGAAGCTGTAGGAGTCGACCGGAAGAATGTGGAGCTCTTCGATCATGGTCAATACTTCGAAAAAAGTTCCACAGTGTCTGTGGCACAAGCTCGGCAGAGTCTTGGATTGGATCCGAATAAGTTCATATTTCTCTCGATTGGTTTCATCCAGTACCAAAAAGGATTTGACCGTGGGGTCGATGCGATGGCCAAAATCTCTGCAACTGCTGCCCAACTCCACATAGTTGGTTCAGCACGAGTCGAAGCAGACGTTATTACCGACTTTCTAGATGAACTTGAATCGAAGGTTTCTGGGTCGGAAAACTGTCATCTGCACGTCGGATATGTGAGCGATGCAGACTTTGACACTTGGATCCAGGCAGCGGATTGCGTTGTCTTGCCATACCGAGAAATTTGGTCATCGAGCGTTCTGGAACGTGCGAAGTTATTCGAGCGCCCAACTATCGTGTCAAGTGTAGGAGGCCTCGCTGATCAAGGAAGTGCTGAGACCAGAGTTATCTCAAGTGAGTTAGAACTAGAAGCAGAAATGAGAAAGGTCTATGATTCATGGGCCAACGAAAACAAGATGGAATCTAGTTCAGGAGTGATGATGGAGCCTAACGAAGTCAATAGTGGGGCAGACCTTGTTTCCAAGTTGAAACAGACTGCGGGAGCTAGTGCCCCTAAGCCCTCAACAGTGCGTTCAAATTCAAGATCTAAGTTGGAGAACTTCCCTAAGCTGCAGAGGCCGTCTTCAATTTCGACTTCTCGGCTTAGATCCAGAATGAAAAGTTCTGTGCTGAAGCTAATCGACTGGCAGGTCGCACCAGTGGCATCTCATGTCGACGGGTTCCAAAAGGCAACAACGTCAACTGTCCGTGATTTAGAGCAAAGAATCGCTGCTCTGGAAGCAATGATAGAAGATAGCAACCAGGGGAGTGGCCAATGAAAATCTTAGTAACAGGTGGCCTAGGGTTTATTGGATCAGCTGTTGTTCGTTCTTTGGTCGCAGCTGGTGAAGAAGTAGTTAACATCGACAAAGTTTCTTATGCATCGACTTTCGATTCTGTGGCTTCAGTCGCATCCGAACCAAACTATGCGTTCGAAAAAGTTGATATCACTGACGAGAAACAAGT
>CALJAE010000188.1 GCA_938028175.1 uncultured Acidimicrobiales bacterium | reverse complement strand
GGTAATCGGTTCTGGCTTGAGCCCAGGCCTTAGCTGTCTTCTGGCCGTTAAGGCGGTCAACGAACTAGATGAGTGCAGCGATGTTGTCTTATCTAAGGCGGGGACTGCCGGCCCCGCATGTGCGAGAAGCCATCACGCCAGTTTGAAAGGCAAGACCCTTAACTGGATCGATGGCAGGTGGGAGCACGGGCAATCGGGAACCGGTCGAATGCTTCACTGGTTCCCGAAACCAATCGATGGCAGAGACTGTTATCGTGCTGCGCTTGGATCACCTTTGCTCTTAAAACCACACCTTGAAGTTTCACGGATCCGCGCACGCCTTGCCGCTAATCGCCGAGACCGGTTGACTTCCAGGCTTCCGATGCTTCGCCCTCCACATACTGATGGTGGACCTGCAGGGATCAGGGTAGAGGCTAATGGCAAGCTGGATGGGGCAACTTCCACGATCATATATGGAGTGTCTGGAAGCCCAAGCTATATTTCAGCGGAAGTTGTAGCAGCTGTAGCTGAATTATTGTTAAATCGTAGAGTTCCTACGGGAGCGTATGGATTGGCAGGCTTAGAAGCGGCCAATGAGTTATTGGCTGCGATTAGTGGAGCTGGCATTAGAGTTTTCCGTTACTAAATTTAGGTTTGGACCATCCGGACCATTTCGCTAAAGAAGCGAGGTTTTCTCGCCGAATCATACGATAAGAAAATTTCTACAGATTTTTGCTAAAGGTTTTCTGACTTTGTGTCGTTAACTGTGTTCTAAGAAAACGAACCGGACTTTCCGGGCCAACGGGGTGAACACAGTGGCAAAGAAAACCAAGACAAACAAGAAAGCTACGGCTGCGCAAGCTGAAGAAATGGATCTTACAGAGATCAATGCTCGCATTGAAGCGAACGTTGAACTAGTAAACCATGTTGTATTCCAAGTAGCAGTGCACTTTCCAAGACACGTAGACCGTGAAGAACTGGCTCGTGCCGGTGCCCTTGGTTTAGTAGAAGCATCTCGACGCTTTGACGCATCTCGTGGTGTACCATTCGAAAGATTCGCAGCACAAAGAATCCGTGGAGCGATACTTGACTCAGTACGAGCAGCTGACTGGGCTCCTCGTTCTGTAAGACTTCTTGCTCGTCGCCTTGAAGCTACTGAGCAACAACTCGCTAGCCGCCTAGGTCGTGTACCTGACTCTGATGAAACAGCAAAAGAGATGGGACTGTCACGTTCTGATCTAGCTAAGATTCAAGATCGACTGTTTAGGTCAGTAGTATTGGCTTTGGATCACGAAACTAACGACTCTTCTGATGAGGAGCTAACTCTTGTAGACGTTCTAAGTGACCCAAATGCTGTTGATCCAACAGAAGAACTCGAAGGTCGTGAAATTCACTCTTACCTACGAGATGCTGTAAAGCTTCTTCCTGAACGACAAAGAGCAGTAGTAATTGGCTACTTCCTAGAAGGAAAGTCTTCAAAGGAGCTAGCAGCGTTTCTGAATGTGACAGAGTCTCGTGTTTCACAGCTAAGAAGCGAAGCCTTACAAGCTCTTAAGCTAGGCATCGAAGCTCAGTACACGCTTGAAGAAGATGCTGACAGCCCAGTTGGGAAAGTCGCTAAGCGTAGAGCAGTATTCTCTGACCAGATCGGAACAGCTTCTGAGTGGCATGAGCGTCTTGAGACTTGGGATGACAAGTATCAAGTTCCGGAAGAACCGTTTATCCCAGTACGTCGACTCACTCGGGCAGCGAGTACAAAACGTTAGCTCTACATCATTGAATATCTAATACCACGAAGGTGCGCAGTCTCAATTAGGGGCTGCGCACCTTTGTTTTTCTTGGTTTGCTAATCCTGGAGCCAGGGATTATCGTGAGGAAGTGAAACTTCTTCTTACTTCCGAAGGTGGATTTCCCAATCCAGATCTAGTGGCCGCTACCTGTGACTTAGTTGGTAAGCCTGCTGAGGAGATTTCGTTCGCTGTTATCAACGAGGCGTATCCAGCACAGGGCGGGGACAAGCGCTGGGTTGTGATGCAACTCAATGCACTTTCAACAAAGTTTGGGGGAGATTTAGAGTTTTTGAATCTCAGGGCATTGAGTTTTGCGCAAGTAGAAGAGAGACTTGCTGGTTGCGATGCAGTGTATTGCGTTGGCGGGCACACAGACTTCTTGATGCGGACCGTAGTCGACAGTGGCTTCGACAAAATAATACAGCGAGTCTTAGAAACTAAAGTTTGGGTAGGCAGCTCGGCCGGCTCGATGATTATAGGACACAGGGCACCCATTTTAGACTTGAGTAGGCCGCTATCAGATGGCGAAACATACGGTGTAGAAAGCTATTTAGAATTAGTAGATCTAGCTATCAGCCCACATATAGGTCGTGACGGGTATCCAAGTAACCTGGCGGAATTAACTGAGACTCATGGTGAAGGTCTATCCGTACCAATTTTTGGTCTTCGAGATGATGCAGCGGTCATGATTAATGGCGACCAGGTGTCTGTTATCGGCTCTGAGCCGTTAGTCATTCCATAAATACCCATCTGAATAGGGCTATTAACCGGACTTCGCGACAATAATTTATCAACCCGTCGCTGTAATCTAAGTTTCATGGCGGCGAAGAAGACTAGGCAAGATTGGTTACGTCTTGGCGTGAGCTTCTTTGTCATTGTCTTAGTAACTACACGGCGGTCCTAGTCCTTGGCCTACTCGAAGGACTGACAAGACTGTGGCTCGGCTTACACTGGCCACTCGACATAGTCGCAGGGCTACTCATTGGAGCTAGCTTCGGCTATTTCACACATGAGTTAAACACAAATTGCTGCGAGCAATATCCGATTGGGTCAACTCATCCCGAGTCGACAGAAACTATTGAAAGCGAATTAAATTAGCGCTCTTCTTTGTAGAGAACGTGCTTGCGAGCAACAGGGTCGTACTTCTTAAGCTCTAGACGCTCACGAGTATTAACCTTGTTCTTAGTTGTCACGTACATGTGGCCAGTACCTGCGGTAGAACGCATTTTAACTACTGGTCTTTTATCAGATGTCTTTGCCATTAGATCTTTTCTCCACGGTTACGCAATTCAGCTACAACAGACTCGATCCCTCGCTTGTTGATGGTCTTGATACCTTTGGCACTGACCGTAAGCGAAACCCAACGCTTCTCAGAAGGAAGATAAAAGCGCTGCTTCTGAATGTTTGGGTTCCAACGACGCTTTGTCACTCTATGCGAGTGAGAAATGTTGTTACCAAAGCTTGGCTTTTTACCTGTTACCTGGCAGATGTTAGACATAATGAATCCTTATCAGCGAGCCAATTTAGCGAACACTTATGTGTGCTAGCTAATCGAACCTGACTAGCTGTCAGGCTGACTTGCCTCTAGAAGAACGAGAGATACTTTCTCAGCTCACATATCCTAGCTCCGAAGCTAGGTTTTTACACCTAGAAACTCGGGCTTGGCGTCCTTAGTCTTCTTCTGCTTTGAAGAACCGCTCTAGATTAGCTTCTCCAGTCGAGAGGGTGATAAGGCTCTGGTAGAAGTCATCCGGATATCGCAGAAAATCAACGAGTTTTAGTGCCTGATCCTGCCCTGCGGTTTCAACATTGAGGTGAGAATAGCCAAAGAAGCCACCAGTGTTTGTCTGATGAATGCTTATGTCAGTTATTCGCCCCAGAGCGACCGATGAAATATCCCTTGACCATGGGCTTTCTGCCATGAGTACGCGGCGATTCGTGAGATATATGGTTCTCCAGTAGCTGCGACTTACTTCAAAGAATAACTTCACCGCTATGACAGCCATTGCCAAGAACGCCAGGCTATCCAGTGCAGCTTCAGTGAAGGCAAAAAATGCAAGAGCGCCGAGGGCGTAGAGCGCAGGCTTTGACCAGTCCTTGAGCTTGCGGTGGGTGAACCACAGGGCGAACACAAAAGTAAACCCGACAAACGCAACTCCAATACTTGAGGTAGGCACTAGTCCAAACGCAATGATTGCCAAAGCGAATATCAGAACAACTGCTGTAAATATGGGCTGAGCTACCGCAAACCAGTGTTTTCGTTCTTTATAAAGAACGACTTCGTCTCTAACTAGTATCTCTGATTCGGCTAGTGGGACAAATAGTGTACGCAAGCCACGTAAACCTGTGCCCCGGTTCCGGG
>CALJAE010000187.1 GCA_938028175.1 uncultured Acidimicrobiales bacterium | reverse complement strand
ACTGCAGTTGAACGGGAGCTACTCGTAGCGAAGGTACTGGTCGGTTCAGACTCGGATCGAGAGTCTTTGATGCAACTGTTAGATGAAGCGAATGGTACCTTGCTTAAAGAGCGAGACGGCAAAGCTACTCTCAGTGTTGAGTCAAATCCAAGTGTGATTGATGGTTTTGAACATTCACTGAACTCAAGCTATGACGTGATCTCATCCACCAGATCAGGCAGAATAGGCGTAGCGAAGATAGGCCAAGAAGTCCCAGTACACAGAGTTTTAAGTTAAATAGAGATCACAGTTAGTTCGACAACAATTTAGGAGAAAATTATGGCAAACATTTACTACGAAAAAGACGTTGATAAATCGCTACTCGCAGGCCGCAAGGTGGCTGTACTGGGTTACGGATCACAGGGGCACGCACATGCTCTTAACCTTAAGGAGTCTGGTATTGATGTAAGAGTCGGGCTGCGCGAAGGTTCTTCTTCTGCGCAGAAAGCTAGTGATGCAGGACTCAGTGTTATGGGGCTTTCAGAAGCTTGTGCTGAAGCAGATCTAATTATGATGCTTATCCCAGATACCGAGATCGCAGATAATTACACTGAACATGTAGAACCAAACCTTAATGATGGCGATGCCTTGTTCTTTGCCCATGGGTTTAACATCCGATTCGATCTAGTCAAGCCACCGACTGGTGTAGACGTTTGTATGGTCGCTCCTAAAGGGCCTGGGCATTTAGTTCGCCGAACCTATGTATCGGGTGGGGGTGTGCCATCTCTAATAGCGGTAGAACAGGACGCCACTGGTTCAGCCAAAGGCCTCGCTCTTGCTTATGCGGACGCAATCGGTGGAGCACGTGCAGGTGTCATCGAAACTAGCTTTACCGAAGAAACCGAAACGGACTTGTTTGGAGAACAAGCGGTTCTTTGTGGAGGAGCTTCGGCTCTTGTCCAGGCAGGGTTTGAGACACTTGTCGAAGCTGGATACCAGCCAGAGGTTGCCTATTTCGAGTGTCTTCATGAACTAAAGCTAATTGTTGACTTGATGTATGAAGAGGGGATTAGCGGGATGCGCTATTCAGTTTCGGATACAGCAGAATATGGAGACCTTACAAGAGGCCCAAGAATTGTAAATGCTGCTACCAAGGCAGAGATGAAGTCGATTCTGGATGAGATCCAGTCAGGCAAGTTCGCCGAAGAATGGGTTGCCGAATCAAAGTCAGGCAGAGATAACTTCCACAAGCTTGAATCCGAAGGCCATGAGCATCCGATCGAACGAGTTGGTAAAGGCCTTCGTGAAATGATGCCATTTATTTCTGACGGCGCAGAGTCAGTGCGCGAAACCAGCGGCGGTCAAGGCTAACTGGGAACCCTGCGGGTTCCCCTTTGGTTACGAGGTCTCGTGAAAAGCGTTTAGTCTCAGTGCGGTTGAGAGTTTGTCTTCTGGGATGTATTCGAAGAGCTCATCTCCAATAATTTGAGAGAGATGGGTTCGTCGAGATAGAAAATCTCTCATACAAGTTATGTATTCTTGGTCCCGCATCACTGCTAGCTCAGCGTAAACAAGGTCCAGTTTAGGAGTTATCTGTTTTATGAGTGATGGATTCTGAGCTATAACTTCCAGAACCGCAAAGGCATTCTTCTTATGTCTTTGCCAAAGCCCAAGTGCTAGCTTCCTTAAGTGGACGTCTGGTTCCTTGCCAGCAAGCTCACTGAATACCTCAGACACGGTGTCGAAGAAATACTCTTTCAACACGTCCTGTTTGGTGCTCTTAGGTTCGTACCAGATCGGTGCACGAACTACACCAGCCTCATTGGATGTGTTGATGTTTCTGAATTGAAGGCCAAGTCTCTTAGCTATTGTTTCGATTTCAGTACATAGGTAGTAGCTATTAGCGATTCTTGCGCCGACTAAGTTTACCAGTCCCTGCCTTGCGTCTACTTGGAGTTGTTCTCTCGGCGCATGAGGTCTCAGGTCCGCCAGAGAACGAGGGTATTTCCGGTTGGTCTTTTTAACGGAGTGCATCACAGAAGCAGCACGGATGTCAGTGGTGCTAACTTCTCGGCCCAGGCTGGTGTGTTTTATCGCTGTATTAATAGAATTTAGAATCGCTCTCACTTCTGATTCAGATACTTCAGAGAACCGCTTAGGGGCGCCTTCGCATAAAACAGTTGAGGTCGCAATAACGCCGTTTGCGCTGCGATGAAGTACTACGCGCCGTTGGTTCGTGTTCGATACTTGCAGATACGCAGGCTGTGATGGCTTGCGGCTACTTTCGTGTAAGAAGTTGTCGAACGAAACAGTCGTGTTCTTTACTAGAGAAGTTGATTCATTCGAAATTGTGAGCTCTGGTGTCGAAGCAATTTCTGGGTTATGGGAATTGACCACAATTTTGGCAATTAGGGAGATGCACGTCGCATCGAGTGAGTCTTTTAGCTCGACTTCCCAATAGCTAGATGAAATTCTGGTTGCCTCAATAACTTTTAAGTAGTTGGCTGCGACTGCATGCTCGTTGCCATGAGAATTGGCTTCGGCGATAAAGTTCATTGCCAGTCGGCCAGGCCATTGTGGAATATGCATTACCTCATAGTCCACGGCTCCAGTAAAACTTGACGAGCGAAGAGCAGGATCCAGTTTCTCAAGCTGTGATTGTTTAATGAAGTGTGGCCTGGAACTATTGTTTAAAATCGATCCGCTTAGTGCGTTCTTTCCAGCGGTTGCAATGTTAAATCGATCTTGTGGTCGAACTAGAGATCGGAACGTTTGTCGAACTGCTCCGACCGTTGGTGTAAGGAGCTTGTTTGTTCCTCGGTCAGACTTCCATGAACTACTGACTTTCCCAAAGGCTGAGTAGGCGTCGTCTATAAGCCCAGGTGATTCCTGGTTTGGCTGTGAGCCAAAATCCCTTGGAGAAATATATGCGACTGATAGCCCTCGGGCTGCAAGCGTAGAAAATATTGCTGCCTCGACGACTCCAGCGCCAACCACTAAAACGTCGAAATTGCCGCCATTTAGGCGTTCAATTTCTGTTTTTCTGTGGCGGGTTTGAGTCACAGGAGGTCCTGGTTTGTGGGCGGTCTCGGAGTTTCAGTATTGAAAAAACGAGTTCTATAAAATCTAGTTCAATTGAGCCAATAAGTGTGGTTGTTGGCTTAACTTAAATCGATTTCTTGGCGCTACACTTGGATGTAGATGAGCAACTCAAGTTCGGACCCGCAATCTTTTCGTTTAGGCGAAGTTCTCCTCTCAGAGAATCAGATTTCGGAGCGTGTCAGAGAACTGGGTGAGAAGATTAGTTCCGATTTTGACGAGCCTCCTCTAGTCGTAGTTGTACTACGTGGTTCTGCAATATTTGCAGCTGACTTAGTGCGTCAGATGAGCATTGATTTGGAAATGGACTTCCTGGCGGTGTCTTCATATGAGAACTCAACTAAGTCGAGCGGCTCGGTGAAGATCATCAAAGATATCGATACCGATATTAATGGAAGAAGTGTCCTCATAATCGAAGACATCATTGATTCGGGCTTGACTCTGAATTTCTTGGTAAATCACCTAGCAACTAGGTACCCAGCCGAGATCAAAACTTGCTCTTTATTGCTTCGTAACATCAATCCTGATGACGAGCCGCCACTTGACTATTACGGCTTTAAGATTGGCGACGAGTTTGTAGTCGGCTACGGTCTTGACTATGCGCAGTCGTATCGCAACCTTCCTTATATCGCTGCATTGGAAGAGTGCTAGAAACCTGATCGCTTATGAGTGATCTACAAGACGAGATTGTTTATCTTAATAATGTTCTCTCAGTACATGAGGCTGACATTGACCGTGCCCGCAAGATTGCAGAGATGCTTGCAGACCAAGCAGCTGAAACCACGGCCGAAGGTATTCGTGACTTAGTTGATGAAGATGCCGAGGTAGATGCGGCGATCAAAGCTGCCGAGGTTCGTCAAGCGTCTATTAGAGCAATCTATGCGGCTCGTAGGCTTCGCCAGTTAGAGAGCTTAGGTAACACGCTTGCCTTCGGAAAGATCACAGATGGCAATGGCGACGAGCTTTATGTGGGGCGCCATAGTGTGATCGATGGTGATGATGCGCTACTCGTTGACTGGAGGGCTGAGGCGGCGATTCCATTTTATAGAGCAACTTACTCAGAGCCGCTGGGCGTAGTTCATAGACGAAACTTCTTATACGACGAAGAAGTACCTACCTCACAGACTTCAGTCGGAACGTCTTCGGCACAGAGTGCTGATCGTGTCCCTCTAATTGACTACTCAGATGAGCTTTTTGGAGCTTCTGACTTTGACGATACAGATACAGTTCTGCGAGGCGAAGCGGCAGTTCTAGCAAGTCTTGAAGCGTCCACTACTGACCACCTTAAGAGCGTTGTATCTACGATTCAGAACGAACAAGACAGAGTGGTAAGGGCGCCGGCCGATGAACCATTGGTAGTCCAGGGGGGTCCCGGGACTGGCAAAACAGTTGTCGCCCTTCATAGAGC
>CALJAE010000186.1 GCA_938028175.1 uncultured Acidimicrobiales bacterium | reverse complement strand
GAGATCTAGACATTGATACGAACACAAACCTGGGTGGCAGTGCTCGAATACACGTTGGAACAAATCTAAATGTGGGAAAGGGCTGGGGCCAATTAACTATGGAAGACAGCTCGCAGCTCAGTACCACTAACTTGACGACATATCTCCTAGCCACCAGCGGTTCCACACGAGTTCGAGTCGCCGAAGAAGCGACAATCAGCATAATTGACACGATTCGTTCAGCGAAGCTTTACCTGAATCGAATTAACAAAGACTGCTTATATCGTGTCACCGCTACTGGCCTATCAGAGTTACACACTTACTCACCCCTGGAACCCAAGGTCGAATTTTCAAGAGGACCTTTCACCCGAGTAGATGCACCATCGATTGATGGTATGGCCATTAAGAACGCTAAAAGACAACCAACTGTTACGCGTGCCCCTGTCGTGAATGTCGCCCAAAAGACTCCTCGGTGGGTGAAGCGAGCGTACTAGCCGCTGCTAGTACTTAAACCTAACGCTTGTCCAGTCTTGCAGGGCTAGTCATTATAGAATCTTGGCTGCATGACAATGACCACCACGCCAACCGATTCAACAAGCGATCTTCACGCCGCAATTATGCAATTGGCTACTGTGCCAAACCTGCTAGTAGTTAGCGACTTCGACGGCACTCTGGCTCCGATTGTAGACAATCCAATGGATGCTAGGCCCCTCAGAGAGTCAAGCTCAGCCCTTCGGAGCATGGCAGAACTTAACAATACTTTTGTTGCTCTTGTTTCGGGACGTTCGCTACGGGATCTCGCAACTCTTTCAAGACTGCCAGAAGAGATTCGACTAGTAGGTTCGCATGGGTCCGAGTTCGATACTGGTTTCGCCCAAACGCTTTCTAAACAGCAACAAAGTACGTTAGACGAGGCCCTTTCTCAGACTCGCAGAATTGCAGAGAAGTACGGTGCGAGAATCGAACCAAAACCAGCCGGTGTCGCATTCCATGTTCGTGAGCTCCCAGAGGATAAGAAACAACCTGCTCTAGATGAAATGGCTGCAGGTCCAGCCCAACTTGATGGCGTGCACCAGATGAACGGCAAGTCAGTCATGGAACTTTCCGTACAAGACCGCAACAAAGGTGATGCTCTATCGCTACTCAGAAGCCAAGTCAGTGCCAGCGCTGTTATCTACCTCGGCGACGACACAACAGACGAAGCTGCCTTTAAGACAATGTCTGGCCCTGACCTTTCAATCAAAGTGGGTGACGGCGACACAGCTGCCAAGTATCGCATTAAAGATTCATCTGAAGTTGCCCAAGTTCTAGCAATACTGAACGAAGCACGCAGCGAATGGCTTCGAGGAGCTGGCCTAGTACCTATACAAGACCACTCTATTCTTTCTGACCAACGCACCGCAGCGATTGTGACCCCCGAAGCACGCATAACTTGGCTGTGTGCGCCAAGAATCGACTCATCTTCTATCTTTGCCGAACTAGTTGGCGGACCTAATGCCGGCTACTTTGCAGTGATCGATCCGACCGGTGAACCAACTGGTCAACGCTATGTCGAAGACTCGCTAGTACTAGAAACTAGGTTCCCAAACTTTACAGTCACAGACTTTATGGATGTGTCAAAGGGACGCTACAAAAGAATTGCTGGCCGAACAGATCTAGTTAGAAAGCTGGAAGGCTCTGGTACAGCGAGAATAGAGTTCGCACCTCGCCTCAACTTTGGCAGGACTCATACAAGTCTCGAGATACGAGATGAGGGAATAATTGTCCTAGGCAGTAACGAACTTATTGCCTTGCGCTCGCCTGAAATCAAATGGGAGGTAGATACAAATGGCCCTCACACCGCAATCGGAACAGTTGAGTTAACTGCCGGCCAACCCGTTTTTCTAGAGCTTCGTCACGGAAATGCCAGCCTAAAGCCCGCCAAGTCCGAACCTAGCGAACGACTGAATGAAACCGCCGACTACTGGAACAACTGGGCCTCTAAACTGACACTCCCAGGCTTGGAGTCAGAAGCAGTGAAACGGTCGGCTGTAATTCTAAAGTCACTTTGCCATCGACCTACCGGGGCAATACTGGCCGCAGCGACAACAAGCTTGCCAGAAACACTCGGGGGCATCCGCAACTGGGATTATCGCTACTGCTGGCTACGAGACGCTGCTCTAACAGCTGCTTCGCTAGTTCGACTTGGAACGCATGGCGAAGCTATGCAATATCTCGACTGGGTGTTGGCACTGCTAGAGACACGAGACGATCCAGAAAGATTATCCCCTCTGTACAATGTTGCCGGCAGGCACCTACCGCCAGAAGCTGAACTCACAGAAATGTCTGGCTATGGAGGCTCACGTCCAGTCCGTATTGGCAATGCTGCCGATGGCCAAGTACAGCTAGATGTCTTTGGACCAATTGTTGATCTGCTCTACCTGTTAGCCGAAGCCGGTGAACCGCTATCAGTTCAACACTGGGATCTAACAAAGGCAATGGTTACCGCAGTTGAACGTCGTTGGCATGAACCTGACCACGGCATCTGGGAGATCCGAAAGCCTCCAAGACCACATGTCTACACAAAGGTTATGTGCTGGGTGACACTAGATCGAGCAGTAAAACTCTCTTCTTCATTTTCTGATAACTGTCCTGACGGATGGGAAGAACTTCGAGACAAGATTGCTGACGAAGTAATTACGCAGGGCTGGAATCCAGAACGCAACAGCTTTACTGCAGCTTATGGCTCTACAGATCTTGATGCATCTGTGCTTTCGATTGGAATGTACGAGCTACTTGACCCAACCGATGAAAAATTCGTAGCAACTGTTGCAGCCGTCGAGAACGAACTACGCAACGGCAAAACTGTCTACCGATACATCGAAGACGATGGCCTACCTGGCGAAGAAGGTGGCTTCAACATTATGACTACATGGCTCATCGAATCCCTGTACTTAACAGGACGAACAGACGATGCTAAACAGCTTTTCGACGACTATCAAACCTTGATAGGCCAGACCGGCCTACTGGCAGAAGAATACGAGCCTAAGTCAGACATGGCACTTGGAAATGTTCCGCAGGCATACTCACATCTTGGCCTGATTAACAATGCGATTATGTTGAGCGGCGACTAAGACTTAACTAGACGTCGATACAGGTCTGAATACAAAGCATTGTTTGCTACGAGCTCGGAATGAGTACCACGCTCGACGATTTCTCCGTTTTCTAAGACCAAAATTAGGTCAGCGTCGACGATCGTCGAAAGGCGGTGGGCTATCACCAAAGCTGTGCGACTACTCAGAACTTCACCCAACGCTTGCTGAACTAGAGCTTCGTTCTCAGAATCTAAATGTGAGGTAGCTTCGTCTAAAACAACAATCGTTGGGTTCTTCAACAGCATTCTCGCTATCGCCAAGCGTTGTTTCTCCCCACCGCTCATTCGATAGCCACGTTCACCTACTACTGTTTCCAGCCCAGCAGGTAACCCGTCAATTAGCTCCCATATTTGGGCGGCCTCACAGGCACTCTTCAGATCATCATCGGTAGCAGCTGGATTGGCATATCTTAGGTTGTCGCCGATTGATTCATGAAATAAATGTGGGTCTTGATTAACAACACCAATGGCTGATCGGACCGATTCTTGAGTCAGATCTTTGACATCTTGGTTATCTAGCAGAACCCTTCCGCTAGTTGTGTCATAGAGCCTTGGGATAAGAGACAACATCGTCGACTTGCCGGCACCCGACGGGCCAACAAGAGCAATAGTTTGTCCAGGTTCAGCTGTAAAGGAAATATTCTTCAGCACTATCTCAGCTTCTGCTGGCAGTTCTTTGGCCGATAACTCAGTTTCTAGGCCTGGGACAATTTGTTCAGAAGCAGCAGGGTAACTAAAAGTCACATCTTCAAACTCAATGCGTCCTGTAGGAGAAACCAATGCCTTGGCATCGGGTGAATCTTCTAGCGGATTCTTAGCGTCGAGCACTTCGAAGACTCGATCAAAAGAGACAAGTGCGGTTAAGACATCTACTCTGGCATTACTTAAGGCAGTAAGTGGAGTATAGATTCGCCCAACTAACAGACCCATGGTCGCTAACTGACCAATCGTAAATGAACCATTTATAACAAAGTAACCGCCGAGACTGTAGACGAGAGCAGTACCTAAGGCGCCAACTAACGTCAGCATAGTTAGGAAGCCTCGAGTGAATAATGCAGATCGGATACCCGTATCTCGAACGCTTGCAGCTTTAGAGCGGAAGCCACTTAACTCGTCTTCGCCCCGACCAAAGAGCTTGACTAGGAGAGCACCCGAAACATTGAAACGTTCGGTCATTGTTGAGTTCATTGAAGCGTTTACATCGAGTGCCTCTTTGGTGATCTTTTGTTG
>CALJAE010000185.1 GCA_938028175.1 uncultured Acidimicrobiales bacterium | reverse complement strand
CCCTCAACAGCTTCAGCAATTTCACCCGTTGAAGTTCTGTCAGCGTCTTCGGCAACGTTTCCTGTCAAAGTAACCGAACCATCTTCAGCAACAACAGCTGTCACTCCTTCAACTTCAGAATCAGCTAGTGCTCCGTCAACGTCAGATTGTAGAGCAGCTACGTCGACAGTGCTACCTTCATCATCTGAGTCATCGTCATCTGCTACTTCTGCGGTTGTGTCTGCAGGCTCTTCATCGGTTGCGACTTCATCGTCGCCACCAAGTTGGGTAAACAACCACCAGATTATAAAGCCAATCAAGAGAATTCCGATTAAGGCTCCTAGCCAACCAAGGCCACCTTTCTTGCTTCCAGTAACACCAGCGGTTGCGCCAGCGACGCCGCCAGCTGCACCAGTTAGTTTGGCTCCTGCTCCACCGACAGCGTCTGTTGCGCCTCCGGCAGCACCCTTGAGTTTGTCAGCGGCACCGCCACCGATACCCTTTAGTTTGTCTACTGCATCTTTGCCTGCATCTGCAGCCTCATCCATTCCATCTTTTGGATCCATAATCATTCTTTCTTGTTTTGTCCCGGTAGCGGGCCACAATAAAGGGGAGCGCTACAAAGATCTCAATTCTCAATCGGAAGGCTAACAACGTTTGTTGTTGGCGTCGGTCATGCTTTGTTTGGCGTCGTAAAGACGGTGCATTTCATAGCCGTTGTTCCTGTGAAAGCTTGCTAAATCAGTGGAAATACGGGGTACGGAAAAAGTTTCAAAGAATTCAGGTTATTTGCGGCCGCTTGCGTTTCTCGCCAAGATTCAATACCAAATGCAGAGGTTGAACAATTATTGGCTAACGAATTTAAGCTCGGCGTTGAACTCCTTAATTGTTCTTCAAGGGCTTCAGCGCGCCAGGCAGCTATCGACAATCCAGTTGCTCCAGCAGAGTAGAGAATAGTTAGCGGAGAATGGTATGTTCAGTCGATGACGCGCCAGGTCTTAGCGGCATGTTCAATAATTCGCTGGCCCGACTGAAATAGTTGACCTGGATAAAACCGAATCTAACAAAGCGAAGGTTGCCGAGTTTATAGATGAGGTTTTGGTCAAGGGTAATGGCGACCGTATTGCCGAATTTATTAGTGCAGATACTTACATCCAACACAACCCGCTGGCCGGCGATGGTCTCGAAGGTGTGGCCAAGCTCATGCAGGAAATGGCTGAAGCTGGAACCCCGATGGTGTACAAGTATGTTTACAAGATTCTGGGTTCAGGCAACTTCGTTGTTTCTTACTGCTTGGTTCAAATCGGTGACGAGGACCATGCCGTCTTCGATATCTTCCGACTGTAAGACGGGCTTATTGTCGAGCACTGGGACAACATGGAAACCCTTCCTAGCGGCAATATGCTAGTCAACCAAGGTAAGTTCTAAGAGTCGGTACTGGTTAGGGTTCTCTCAGCGGAGAGGGAGGGACTCTCTAAAACAGGTTTGAACAATACTGTTTGCGGCCGTTGTTAGAAGCTAGATATTGACTCACTATAGTCTTTGTGTTACTCTAACTTAAAGTTTAAAGTAAAGGTTCAGTGTTTAAGTGGCACAAGGTTTGACCGAGGTGTTAGCCTCGTTGGATAAGAAGATGTTTGAGCTCGACGTTCTTCGCAAACAGGGGTCTGGCTACTTATCTAACCTTAACGATTGGTTTCGGGTAGAGCTCACGTATAACTCCAACGCAATCGAGGGCAACACGCTTACTCGTAGTGAAACCGCATTGATTCTTGAAAAGGGAATCACGGTTCAGGGTAAGACGCTAGTTGAGCATCTTGAGGCTACTAACCATGCAGAGGCATTCGACTATATGCTCGAGTTGGTAGGTGGGGTTGGTGAGTTTAGGCGTTTGGATTTGCTAAATCTTCATTCGCTAATTCTTTCAAAGATCGACGATTTGAATGCTGGCCGGTTTCGAGATTTTAATGTGGTTATCTCGGGTTCAGATGTTGAGTTGCCTGATCACCTTATTGTTCCACAGCTGATGGAAGAGTTTTTTGAGTTGATTAACACTCCGGGTGAGGTTCACCCGGTGATAAAGGCGGCAGAGGCGCATTATCGGTTGGTTCGTATTCACCCATTTGTGGATGGAAACGGTAGAACTGCACGATTATTGATGAACTTATTGTTGATGTCTGATGGTTATCCGATAACCGTTATCGGTAACGCCCAACGTGTTGACTATATTCAGGCGCTGGAGAAGGCTGACCAGTTCGACGACCTTGAAGACTTTCACAAATTAGTTGCCGAATCAGTTGAGCGATCACTGGATATATATCTTGGAAATAAGAAACCGAAAGGCGTAAAGGAAGACCGCCTGCTGAAAATTGGGCAGCTAGCAAAAGTGTGTGGAGTGCCTGCAACCACTATTCGATACTGGACGAATGAAGGTTTGCTAAAACCGTTCAAGGTTTCGAGTAATGGTTACCGCTGGTACGAAGAGTCCGTAATCGAAGTTGTTCGAAAGTTAAG
Organism: uncultured Acidimicrobiales bacterium; assembly: GCA_938028175.1. GTDB lineage: Bacteria > Actinomycetota > Acidimicrobiia > Acidimicrobiales > SZUA-35 > JAHDDW01. The sequence continues at coordinate 4,983 of CALJAE010000185.1, read as the reverse complement.
AGAGCTAAAAGACCAACGCATGACCTTAGAAGAAATTCGAGAAGCTTTCAAAGCGGATCAATAGATGATGTGATGCGCATTAAACGTAAGGTCACTAGTTCTTCGACTCTAGTTAGAGGCGTCTGCCTGGGTCTCTTATGTATGCGAGGCGTTCCACCGGCTCCACTTTTCGGGTAAAGTCCATGTTCCTTTGGAGGTCGCTGCTCACTACTTCTAGTCGGTGATCCATCTCGCTTTGTCTTTTTTTGGGTTGTCTTATCAGCGGGTAGTCCTCGCGGTCTACTACGCATTCAACAACTGATGCTTGTCGCAAGGGAAGTCCTGGGAGATTGAATCGATCAATTGGAAACCATCTATGTATAACTTCACCTGTCTCGAAGTTTTTGAGCCTGACTGATGCGTGGTCGTCTTGAATCTTCTCGACATTCCCTTTGAAGTATGGGCCTTCTAGGTCCTGCAAAGCAAGGCTTTGTAGTCTTGCTTCGATACGCATTAGTCCGGTGGCTGTATCGACCTGTTCGTATCTGGCCAGCTCACGGACTTCAGCACTGTGTTTCTTTATATTAAGGAAGGGGTTGGGATCATTGGTTAGGTAAACGGCATCGAATATGGCGTCTAGCCCAGTGACGTTTATTTTTATTGCGCAGTGGATTGCGTCCCCGCGCAAGGCAGCTTTCAGTAGCTCTATTTGGCTGGTCAGATTAGGGATCCAGTAGTTCTTTTCATCCGTCTTCTGAGATAGTTCATCGAGTTCGTCTTGCCAGTCAAAGTCAGTTGGTATGTGTGCAAAGATGTCATCTATCCCGATGCCTGGCTGTGCTTTCACTAGCCAGTGAATTTCTGCAAGATTTTGAAGCTCAAGTACTTTGTCAAGACTGTCAGGATTCACATTGTGTGTTTCGTACGTAACTCGGTAGGGCGGTATGCCACCTGAAGGTTCAACAATGGCCATAAATCTGAGGTTGGTGAAGCTTCGCCGTGTGGGTTGACCCGTTAGCCGGCGTAAATGAGCGAGTGGCCACATGGCAATTTGATCTGGTTCCACTTGGCTAACATTGGTGACTCTGGCAAATGCATAAGCTTGATCCTGTTCAACCACAGTGAATAGGAGTTTTCCGCTAACCATGTCCCGCCTCATAGCCTAATTCTAACCAGTGCCTTAGGAAATGCGAGAGTCTGGTATTGGCGACTTGTCTAATAGCTGTTGTAGCAAAATGTTTGAGCGGAGAGGGAGGGACTCTCTAAACCAGCCTTAAACAATATTGTTTGCGGCCGTTGTCTAACAATCCTCTAACAAGAATCGTCAATATAGCTCGGCTTGGGTAGGCTTTCAGCTACGAAAGGCGGATATATGTTCGGGGATTCAGAAGTAGCTTTTGATGGAATGATCGCGAGGTTGGGTCTTGCGATTTACGATAGAGGCGATGGTGTCCACGATTGGTCTGCTTATAGCACTGGCGGCGCTTACTTAGCTGGTGGCATTGCGCACGTTAATCCGAGAGTACTTTTTGATTTCGTAGTAAGTCGAGGGACTACGGTTCTCAGTCTGATTGAATTCAGTATTGATTTGAGTGGTGCAACCTTTGATAGTAGGGCATTGCTGTCCACATTGAGAGAGATAAAGGACTACTCTGACATCTATGTAGGGGTTGATACCTCATTTAGCCTTGACCTAGTAGTTAGGAGAATAGGCCAGTATCGAGCCCGTGAAGAGTTGTTAAATGCCAAGCTGAATTCGCTTGGTTTCTTTGATGGTTCAATCGATTTCTTAGGGATTGATATAAACGAATATGAGCGATATATCGATCCTATTAGTGAGAAGTTGGCGTTTGAGTTGTGGTCGGCTAACGGTGACACCCAACAATTTACCCTGCTGCATGAGCTGGAGACGATGCTCGGATGGTGGACCCCTAATAAGGTCGCCGATTTTCAGAATCAAAAGGGTTTCTTAGACTGCTTGAAAGAGGCTGGCTATAAATCAAGAACCGTTGATTCCGCCCAGTTTGCTACAGGGTTCGCGCTGACAGGGGCATGTAACCTGGCCCGTCTGACTGATCTTGGAGTTGGGGCACCTGTGAGTCAGTTGGGTAAGAGATAAACCGATCAATTCAGCGGAGAGTGAAGTTGCCAAATGAGTTATGCAGGCCTTATTAACAGATCGTTTCACATAAACCCGGTCGAAGTGCTAATGAATCTGCTAGAAGTTCAGGACCGCTACTTCGAAGCTTTGGAAAATCACGGGCCTGAGAGCAACGAGTTTGAAGACTCAGTCAAAGCAATAGCTAGCATCGAAACTTTATGGTCAGGGTGGATGCAAGAGATCGATGATTTTGACTACGAAGCCGGGTTGAAAAGGTTATGGCTACCAATTGCTTTACAGGCGCAGTGGCGTGACACCCCCAACGATCTCCGGTTTGTTCCAAAACTGTCGCTAGCAGATTCGACTACGGCGATTACGCTTAGACGGTCATGCGTTTAGTCCTTATCTAGTCTTAGATCTTCGTCGGCTAGTTGGCGATAACTGCCGGCTCGAACTACCACAACATGGAGTTCCTAGCAGCGAAGATCTAGGTTTGCCAAAGCCGACTAGGGCTCAAGAGCTTTTTGAACTTTCGGTTGAGCTTCATGAAGCGGCTCTACGTGGGGATAAGGGTTTTGAAGAGCGTGCAGTAGCTAGCTTCTCTGAAATTGAACAGACGGGGAGTCCGTTTGAATCGAGCGTTGAAGAGATGGCCCGTCAACGCCGGGGTGGCGTGATTACGACCACAAAGGGGCATCACTTATCTATGTTGTCAGAAGCCGGTGTGGATATTGATGAGGCTTTGGGTTGGCTTGGCTGGGGCGCCCTTTCTGAAGCCGTTAATGATCCAGATGATTTCCTATTATCTAGAGAAGATTTGGGAAATCTATACCGGCACGTATATGGGTCAGTGATATGGGGCACTGTCGAACCGGCTGTCTCAATCGAGATTGTCACCAAAGAAGCAAGCTCGTTCCAGCAAAGAATTTATGAAAAATCTGCTGGCCAGCAAACGTGTCAGGACTTAACCACTACATTAGGCGAGTATGTAAAGTTTGCTCTTGATGTATGCATCACACTGGGGATAGCGGACATTGTAAGAGAGCACTGGTTAGACACTGTGTACGAACATATTGTTCAGGCCAGTGAAGATAACCCTGGGGAACATTGGACCAAAATCGAGCTTAACCTTCGGGATCTTTCTATAGATAGTCGTTTCTGGAATCTACTCCAAGACGAGGTTTTCGACGAGCGGTGGGATCTGCTGCGTCCAGCGTTTCAAGTGGCAGAAACAAGAGTCGGCGACATGTTTAGCACCCAGCCTACGTCGTCGAGATATCAAGGAATATAGGGCACCGGGAGTTCGCCTCTTTGTTGGGCAGCAGTGTATGGGTTAGTGTCTAGCGATCTTCTAATAAATAGTTAGTGTTTCAATCTGGCTTTGGTGTCTTGCTAATTGATATTCGGTCTAGCCAGATTGTGCCTTCTTCAAAACGGCCGTAGATTCTGATTAGTGTCCAGTAGTAGTTCTCGATTATTAGAACCCGGTAGTTGTGATCAATCTCAATTAGAGATTCGTATTTGGTGGCGAAGATTTCTCTGATGTCTTCTAAAACTGGGGATAGGAGGAAGTCTTGGCCGGAGGGTTCACCATCTGACGACCGCTCCAGCGGTGCTTGCATGTCGAGCCAGTCGTAGAAGTCCTGACTGATTCGGACTTGTAGTCGGTATTCAGGCAACTTGTTTATGAGGTTTTTGTTGGGAGGGGATCTTGGGCGAATGCTTTTATTTCTTCAAGTTCGCTTTCTGAAAGATCTTTAGCATCCCAAATGATTCGGCTGTTCAACATGCTGATGCGTTCGGTTTCACTCATAGCTTCGATTTCTTTGTTCGAAACGAAGTGTTTATTTGAATCTCTCATGCTCTAACTCTAGCGTTTTCTGTGGTTGGCATCCAGATGCAAAAATCCATCTATTTCAGCGGAGAGGGAGGGACTCTCTAAACCAGGCTTGAACAACGGCGTTTGCGGCTACTGTCTAACAATCCTCTAACAGAAAGAGAGTGGCTGCTATGTCTGTTTGTTGGTCTATGGGTATAGGTGTTACTAAGGGATAACGTTAAACTCAAACACAGGCGGTATAGGTGTGGACAGCGAATTTACAGTAGTTGATGATCTTTCTAAGTTCGTTAGTTGGACCAACAGTGTTAGGTACAAGGTTCTCCAGGTTGAAAGCGGCGGACAATTCTATTTGTGGAAGGAATCTCTTTCTTCCGAAACAAATCAAACGCTGGAAAACCAGGTCACCTTCAATCGTTGGCTGGCAGAGAACAGGCCCTTGACCTTTAAGGTTCCCAGGGTAGTGGAGTATGAACGCAACATAGCCGTGTTTGATTGGGTCGCCGCTGACCCGATAGCGGTGGAAGGAACCAGCTCTCAGATTTCCTTGGAAGATGTGAAACGGGCTGCGTTAGTTCTGGCTGAGATTGCATCTTTGGATTCAGCTGGAGTCTCACTTACTTCGGTTAACAAACGTCAAGATTTTTGGGATGACCTTGTTCCGAAGATCATAGACACCTTGCGAGCAGAGGAGTTGATTACTGATTCCGGAGTGAGAGATTTGAACAGTAGCTATTTCGAGATGCAAGCCATGGGAGAGGGCTTTGCTCATGGAGACTTTAAATGTGAGCATCTACTGAAGTCTCGACCGTTGTTGACTGTTTTGGATAATGAGAAGGCTGGACTCGGTCACCCTAAGCACCTTGATTTCGCCCGGTTCTATGTTCGGGCATCGGTGTTTACAAAGTTTTCAAATTCGGTTCTGGGACTGCCAGCTATGTATGCGGAAGCTCTCGGAACTCCGATCGAAGAACTCAAGGTAGAGTCTGAGAGAATCCTATTGGCCCAAGCGCTGTCTTATTGTAACTATGTCGTAGGAGAGACTTCAGGAGTCACTAGAGAAGTT
>CALJAE010000184.1 GCA_938028175.1 uncultured Acidimicrobiales bacterium | reverse complement strand
GATACCTCACCCAGGTCAGTTCCGACTCAGCAGCCACCGCCGTCGGAGCCTCCGCGTGATGAAATAGTCGAGGTAATTACTGGTGGCGCTTCTGACTATGATCGAGGCTTTCCTTGGTTGCATGTCGGCGTATCAGTTATCTCTACAGCCCTAATTTGTCTTGGCCTCTTTACGCTTTATAGCGACTCTTTGCTTGGCCGTATAGAAGTAAACAACTTTGTGGGAATGGAGCTTGAGCAAGTCGAAATCGCACTGGCGGATTCTTCTATCGTTATTGAGACTCAAGAAGCTCGCCAAGATGGGACAGACGTTGGCGAAGTAATCGATCAAAGGCCACGGGAGGGAAGCACTCTTGGTCCGGGCGACGTTTTATTGCTCACCGTCTCACAAGGATCCGAGCTTGTCGGCGTTCCAGATGTGAGTGGCTTGACTCTCAGCGAAGCGCAGGACTTGATTTCGAGCAGAGGCTTTGAAGCAGGTGAAATAGTTGAGGAACGAGATTCCGCTACCGTGCCTCAGGGCAGTGTGATTGAAGTTGTTGTCAGTGGTGCTGCGGTCGATGGTGAAGTTCCAAGTGGAACAGCGGTTGACTTCGTTGTTTCTACCGGTCTGGTAACGGTCCCACGAGTCACCATAGAAGAAATCGAGCCAGTCTTGATTGACAGATTAGGTCTCGATGTACAGATCGAGGAGAGGTTTGAACAAGGAGCCACAGGCGGGGATGTTCTTGAGACTGTGCCAGCCACCGGCACTAAGGTGACGCCTGGTTCTGTAATTACTGTTGTGATCGCTTTGGATGAGCCTCCGCAGCAAATCAATATCCCTAACGTTCTTGGTCGTTCGGTATTCGAAGCTGTTGGAACCCTCGAACTTTCCGGGTTTAGAGTTGTGCTTGATACCAGCACCCCAGATGGAAACTGCAACGGACGTCTTGCGTTTGCTTCGCAGGAATGTCGCCGGTTTAACAGCGGCGAAGTCTGGGACATGAACCCAAGGCGTGACGCCTTCCCAGGGTCTGAGGTTCGAATATTTGTATCTCCTGATGCTGCCAATGCATTCAATAATTCACAAAACAACTAGTAGTTAGCCCAGTCTCTCGAAGAATGCGTGGGATTTGTGGAGTTAGTGGCTAAGTTATAGCCCGTGAATAGAACTTTTGTAATATGCAAACCCGATGCGGTTGAGCGTGGTTTAGTCGGCGAGATCATTTCAAGATTCGAACAGAAGGGGCTAAAGCTGGTAGCAGCCGAGCTTCGTACGTTAGATGCCGAGATACTTGGTCAACATTATGCCGAGCACTCTGAGAAGCCTTTCTTTCCTGATCTTGTAGCCTTTATGAGCCGTAGCCCTGTAATGATGATGGCTCTTGAAGGTCCAGAAGACGTAGTATCTCAGGTTCGTTTGATGATGGGGGCTACTAACCCTGCAGAGTCAGCTCCAGGTACTATTAGAGGCGATTTTGGTACTGAAATGACTGAGAATCTAGTGCATGGTTCAGATTCTGCTGAGTCAGCCGATAGAGAATTAGGAATATTCTTCCCTAATCTGTAGTTCTCAGGTTATTCTATTAATAAGCCAGTTTGCTGGCTAAGAGGTACCAATGTTTACAATCAGGCTCATCAAACAGCTCAAGGAAGCTATAAAAGCCGGATTGCGTGCCTTCGAAGAACAAGTCTCAAGCGCCGATGGCCAACAGGCCACGCCGCGTCTCATCCCTGTAAGGGTTGAGACCCGAAAGGATCGTAACAATGTCAGAGCCAACCGAAGAAGGCGGGCAACATAGGGGCGCCAAGCCAAAGATAGGTGACAAACGTCCAGCCATTAAGCCACCCCCAGTGGCTAAAAAAGACAAAGGCTCAGATAGTTCTGAGAAGAAGTCTTCCAAAAATCAGAATAAGTCTCAAGGCAAAGGCAAGAGTGGTGGACGTAATCGTCGTAGGCGAAGCAAGTCCAACAAACAGTCTCAGCCAGTTAGTCAAATCGTTCAAGACGGTGACGTTGAGTTAGAAGAAAAAGATCTCAAGAAACGTCGTGGTCGTTCTCGTCGCGGTAAGCCTGTTGGCCGCTATCTGATGGCAGTTGAAAAAAAGGGTGAAGATACTCACATTGCAGTCCTCGAGGGTCGAACCCTTGTCGACTATTACGTATCTCGACCCAATGACAATGTCTTTCAGATTCATGGCAATATCTACATGGGTAAAGTACAGAACGTGCTGCCAGGGATGGAAGCAGCATTCGTCGATATCGGTACTCCTAAGAACGCTGTTATTTATCGGGGTGACGTCCAATATGACGCCGAGGATTTCGATGGTGGCAAGACTGAGCCTCGTATCGAGAATATTCTTCAAGCTAGGCAGAATATTCTTTGTCAGGTAACTAAGAACCCAATAGCTCACAAGGGTGCCAGATTGACCACAGAGGTTTCTTTGCCTGGTCGTTTCGTGGTGTTGGTTCCAGATAGCGATACCTTCGGTATCTCTAAGCGTCTTCCAGACAGTGAGCGTAAGCGTCTAAAGAAGATTTTGGATCGTGCTAAGCCCAAAGAGCATGGCATGATCGTTCGTACTGCAGCCGAGAATGTTACCGAGGCTGAGATCAAGCGAGACATTAACTCGCTTCTTGAACAGTGGGAACAAGTTAAGCAACGTTCTACCAGTGAGAACGCACCTTCGCTTCTTTACTACGAGCCAGATATCGCCGTTCGCCTTATTCGTGAGGAGTTCAACAAAGAGTATCGTGGTGTAGTTATTAACGACAAAGAGATGTTCGAGTCGGTTTCTGAGTATGTGTCTGCCGTTATTCCAGCGTTAGCTGAACGTGTGCAGCATTACGATACAGATGTTGAGAACCTAAGTTTGTTTGAGCGTTACCATGTGACCGAGCAGCTAACTAAGGCTCTGGATCGTAAGGTTTGGTTGCCTTCTGGTGGTTCGCTAATTATCGAAGCGACTGAAGCTCTAACGGTTATCGATGTGAACACCGGTAAGAACGTCGGTAAGTCATCGCTCGAAGAAACCGTCTATCAGAACAACTTGGAAGCTGCAGAATCCATTGCTCACCAGCTGAGGTTGCGTGACATTGGTGGAATCGTCGTAATCGACTTTGTTGATATGGAAGTTAAGAAGCACCGTGAAGAAGTTGTTCGAGTATTCAAACAAGCTCTTGCTAGAGATAAGACTAGAACCCAGGTGTTTGCGATTTCCGAGCTTGGTCTTGTTGAGATGACTCGTAAGCGTATTGGTGAAGGGCTCTTGGAGTCAATTGCTAAGGGCTGCGAAGAATGTGACAGTCGTGGACTTAGAGTCCCACCCGAACTAATGAGCTAGCTGTAGTTTGTCATCCTGAACTTGGCAGCGGTCAGTCATCCTGAACTTGATTCAGGATCCTCTAAGGTCTTTCCAATCAGGATTGAGGGATTCGATCAGTTCAACCTTCCACTGGCGCCTCCAAGACTTGAGCCGTTTCTCTGCGGCTATTGCATCTGTCATAGTCGAGAATTCAGAGAGATATACGAGCCGGTGCAGATTGTACTTTCTCGCAAATTGGCGCCTTAAACTCTGCCGATGTTCCTCTAGTCTTTTAGGCAAGTTGGATGTGACCCCGATGTATAGAGTCCCGTTGGGTTTGTTTGTGAGTATGTAGACCGTTGGTGCTTTCATGTATTTGTATGCTCAACAAATAGTTTCGTGTTCACAGATCCTGACTTTCGTCCACGTTGACG
>CALJAE010000183.1 GCA_938028175.1 uncultured Acidimicrobiales bacterium | reverse complement strand
ATGACTGCACGAGATCAATTGGTAGGGCCTTGGCAGGTTCCTGTTGCTGACTGTGCAGTAACGCTAAACAGCTTCAGTGGATATGCAGGCGAGGTCATGGCGATGGGTGAGAGGTCGCCGGTGGCAATCACAGATCCTGAGGCTTCAGCACGCTTAGCTGTCACAGAAGTTATAACCAATATCGCGGGAGCAGATATCGAGAAGCTCTCAGATATAAAGCTTTCAGCTAACTGGATGGTTGCATCTAATTCTGATGGCCAACCAGAAGCTCTTTACAAAACAGTCAAAGATATAACCGCCAATTTCTGCATCCCGCTTAACATCACAATTCCGGTTGGCAAAGATTCAACTTCGATGGAAGCTTCATGGGACACCGATGGCGAAACAAAGACAGTTACCTCGCCACTCAGTGTGGTTATGACAGGATTTGCACCAACTTCTGATAGTCGCAAAGTGCTCACCCCAGAACTACAAGACATCGATTCAGCACTGGTCTGGATCCCTGTGGCTGAAAATCCCGGACACCTTGGTGGTTCAGTGGTCGAACAGGTTCTCGGATTAGACAAGTCGGCAGCACCGCAGGTTGATCCTGGACACGTCACGGACTTCTTCGAAACGATAACTTCTCTCAAAGAAGAAGGCTCAATTCTGGCTTACCATGACATCTCAGATGGCGGGCTGCTAGCCACCGTTTGTGAGATGGCGTTTGCTGGGGGTTGTGGTGCACATATTCAATTGAATACCTCAGATGTTATCGACGAACTGTTTAATGAAAGCCCGGGTGCTGTCGTACAAGTTAAAGCCACAGATCTTGACTTGGTTCTTGGAGATTTCCCTGGTTCACAAGCAGTCGCTAAGAGGCTCGTCGAACCTGTAGTGCAAGTAACTTCAGTCGATGGCTCAAACCTGTTTAGTGGCAACATGTTTGCCTTGAAACAGCGATGGAGTGAAGTCTCTAGAGAGTTCAAACGTAATCGAGATAACCCGGTTTGTGCTGACCAAGAATTCGCCCAACTTAATGCTGAGAATAAGGGGCTCAATGCAAAGTTGACCTTTGCCCCAACCAAATTCGATGACCAAGCAGAAGTGGTTCGCGAATCTGGAGACAGGCCACGGGTCGCAGTACTCAGAACCCAAGGCGTTAATGGTCAGGTAGAAATGGCAGCAGCGTTCACAGCTGCAGGCTTCGAAGCGGTAGACGTTCACATGTCAGATCTTTCCTCTCAAACAATTTCGCTTTCTGAATTCGACGGCTTAGTCGCTTGCGGTGGCTTCTCTTACGGAGATGTGCTTGGTGCTGGTTCAGGGTGGGCGCAAACAGTGTTGCAAGACGAAGTCTTGAAGGCACAATTTAAAGAGTTCTTTCACCGGTTAGGCACATTTAGTCTTGGAGTCTGTAACGGTTGCCAGATGTTGTCGCAGCTATCTTCACTTATCCCAGGCGCAGAACACTGGCCAACATTTGAACAAAACCAGTCATACCGCTACGAGGCACGTCTAACAACACTCGAGATTGTTGAATCTGCATCTATCTTCTTCAAAGGTATGGAAGGCAGCCGTATGCAGGTGCCTGTTGCCCATGGCGAAGGCAGAACGTCGTTTAGCGAGCCTGGCGAAAACGTAGGAGTAGCAGCCAGATACGTGGATTCGCTGGGTGACGCCACAGAGATTTATCCATATAACCCCAATGGCTCAGTGGGTGGCGCTAATGCCTTCACCAGTAGCGACGGCAGAGCCACTATTATGATGCCACACCCAGAAAGGGCCTTTAGAACAGTGCAACTTTCTTGGCATCCAGACGACTGGGGCCCTGAGAGTGGTTGGTATGAAATGTTTTGTAATGCATACCGGTTCTCTACAGTAGCGAAAGCGAAAGGATGAAAATGGAATCCAAAGAAGAACTTAAGGCAAGACTAAGCGACATCGAATACAACGTGACCCAAGAATCGGGCACGGAGCGGGCTTTCACAGGTAAATACTGGGATGAGAAAACACCAGGCGTTTATCATTGCATCGTTTGCGATGTCGAGCTTTTCACAAGTGACACCAAGTTTGATTCAGGCTCGGGTTGGCCAAGCTTCACATCACCAATGGATGAGAAGAACATTGAGCGAAAAACTGATCGAAGCTTTGGAATGAAGCGCACCGAGGTGAGCTGTTCAAATTGTGGAGCTCATTTGGGACATGTGTTTAACGATGGTCCAGGACCTGAAGGTGAGAGGCACTGTATCAACTCTGCCTCGCTTGATCTAAAAGCTAACGAGTAGATCACTTTGTTGGGCCTGTGGCTGACCGGGCGCTAGAGTTCGCCTATGTCAGCTGTACCAACTCAGTTACTTGCCTCAGGATCGGCGCGCCTAAAGGCACCCGGAGAATTTGGCGGCCAGATAATTTGGGTTGAATCGCTACCTGAAAAGTCCAATATCTTTACTTTGATGGGCGTGCCCATCAACAGTTTGAACGGCGATCAAGACGCAGCAGCTCACAAAGTTGACTTGCTCGCTGACTATGAGTTCGATGTTGCATCCCGAATCCATGGCTATGGAGGAAGGGCTTGGTGGCCGGGCGAAGAATACCTTTTCTTTGTGTCCAAATATGATGGTGCTGTTTATGCGTTTGACTTGGTAAACCCTCCGTATCCGGTCACTGCAGGCGAGCAGGGGACCAGCTGGGCCGATGGCTGTAGCGACAGGTCTGGTGGCTTTGTGGCTGTTAAAGAGTCATCGGTTGATGATCATGGAGCATCAATTAGTCAGATCATACATAAATCGGTTGATGGAGTAGAAACAGTCATTGTCGAAGGTGCCGACTTCTATTCTGATCCTAGAGTCAGCCCGAATGGTCAAAGTCTTTGTTGGGTGGAATGGAACCTTCCCTGTATGCCGTGGGATACCACAACAATTAAGACAGCCTCTTTTGAAGTTGCCGGGAATGGCGCTGTTGCGACAAACATTGTCAGCGTGACGAGTAGCTCTAGTTCTGCCTTGAACCCAGCCTGGATGGACAACAGCACTCTGGGTTATATCGATGACATCTCTGGGTTCTGGGATTTGTATTCTTATGACCTTGAATCGCAAACAAGCCTGAACCTAACTTCAGAAATATCAGTATTTGATTCAAGAGGAGAGATCAATAGAGTCCCGTGGTTCATGGGAGACTCTCGCTGGCAGCCCCTAAGTGGAGGCAAAGCAATGGTGGCCTGGACTGAACAAGCGGTCGATCATCTAATCCTGTTGGATATTGCGGATGACAGTTATAAACAGATCCCGACAGACCTGATTGAGTATTTCGAGGTAGCGGCTTTGGCTGGTTCTACCGATTCAGCTCTAGTTATCGGTTCAGCTCAAAGGAGCGGCAACGAGATTCGAATATTGAGAGAAGAAAAGTCTGGTTCTTCTCAAGTATTACGGCCGCCAGAAGTTACTTCTGACATTTTTGCCTTCTCAGAACCTGAGAACATGTCTTTTGAATCTGATGGTGTTGATGTTCAGGCTTTCTACTATCAGCCAGCTGATCAGTCTCTGATGAGCGATGGGTTAGCTCCACTAATTGTTATGTGTCATGGAGGTCCAACAGGATATACGACTTCGGCCATGAACCTGAAGG
>CALJAE010000182.1 GCA_938028175.1 uncultured Acidimicrobiales bacterium | reverse complement strand
CCCTGAAGGTATTCGATGTCGCCCAATAAAGGACTAATCCAGCGGGGAAGAACAGTGACCAAACACCACTCAACACTGGGAATACTCTAAGCAGAAGTTGTTGCTGCGGGTTCATCGCAGGGGAGGAAGAAGTGCGACGAGCTGCAATCTGCTTCTGCTGGTAGAAAGACGTTCCCATCACTAGGAGGATCAAGAGAACGTAGGGGATTGCGCCGAATAAATCACTTTGGATTACTTCCCACGCTTGAGCTCCAAGATCGAATGGACCAAAGTCCATTGTCTCACTCACTGACAAATCTTGGAACAGATCTGAACTCTCTTCTAAGTGATCGGGGAAGAACAGTTGTGGAGACATTGGAGCCCCCGCATCGTCCCAGGCTTGTCCAGAGATACCAGCGAATGGAAGATCCTCTACCTTTCGGGTGATGCCTCGGATGACAGAGAACAAGAGAAGGAAGACTGGGGCCTGAGCCAGAATAGGAATACAACCACCAACTGGGTTAACGCCTTCTGCTTGATACAGCTCAAGAACCTTTGCGTTCATAGTGGTTCGATCGTCTTTGTACTTTTTTTGAACAGCTTTAAGTTTTGGCTGAAGGCTTGCGAGCTTGATAGATGACTTAGTTGCCTTAAGTGTCAAAGGCATAAGCAGAATCATGATTGACAATGTCAACAAGATGATGGCTAGACCGTAGTTGCCACCAACTACCGGTAACGAGTAGAAGAAGGCAAGGGCTCCAGCCGCTAGCTCTAAGAAGAAATCAATAATTGCTCTCACTTAACAAACTCACTTTCAAGCGGAACCGGGTCATAACCGTGTGCTCCGAACGGACGGCATCTAAAAACTCGTTTAATTCCTAGCCAAGTACCTCTTTGAGCGCCATATGTTTCAATAGCTTCTGCTGTATAAACACTGCAGGTTGGGAAGTATCGACAACGGCAAGGTCTTGTACTCGAGTAAGACTGATATATGCGGATCGCTTTTAGGATCAAACGCTTAGCCACCTAAGACCTCTTATCAATCTGGCTGCAACAATCATCAAGACTGCTAACAAGACCGGCGTAGTCACAACTCAAAATCTTTCGAGATCCAAACAATAAAAAAGCATTGCTATAAAGCTCAGTGTGATTCTGAATTACCTCATCAAACGCATGACGAAGTCGTCTGCGTGCTCTGTTGCGATCAACGGCTGAACCAAACTTCTTAGTTATTGCCATTGCTACTTGAGGCTTTTTAGATTCAATTGGCACAAATACCACACTTACGGGACCAGAACTAACCTTGATACCTTCAGTCTGAAATCTAGAAAAGGTATCTTTCGATGAAACTCGACTGAGAATCACGCGCTGATTCTAGCTCTGCCCTTTTTACGACGTGCAGCCAAAATCTTGCGACCAGCGCGTGTCGATTGACGCTTACGGAAGCCGTGCTTCTTTGAGCGCTTGCGTGTATTACGTTGCAAAGTACGTTTACTCATACCAATTCTCCGGGGTGAAATCTGTGCAAACCAGGTGAGATACGTAGGAAGGATTACCTGGTTAACTATGTTCAAACAATAAGCTCTAAAAGTTGAGAGCGACCTTAATGCTATTGGTATATATAGAGCATCCCAACTCAGATAGTTCCCAGAAGCAACTTTTCCACAGGTTTTGTGGCTCGCTTTGGCTATCGCTGGTAGTTTCTAACCTACACAACCGCCAAATAGTGTGGAAAAGCCTGTGGAAATTGGGGAAAGGTCATGGAAAAAAGCCTAGATTCGCAACTTGACGCAGTAAATCTGTGGAAAAGTGCCTCTGAAATCTTAAGAACCCAGTATTCAGAAGGTATTTGGCAAAGTACTTTCTCACAAGCACAAGGTATGAAGCTCACAAAGCGGCAACTAGTAGTTGGGCTTCCAAACGGAATTGTTCGAGACAAACTCGATGGTAAATACCGTCCCTTTGTTGAAGAAGCTGTAGTCGAAGCATTGGGATCTGTAATCAGTGTCAAATTCGAGACCTTGCTGCCAACGCTGTTCGACGATTCAAAAGTTCAATTGGATCTGACAGAGAAAGAACCAGTTATCGATGTAACTGATTCGCCTAAACCTCCAAAGAGTCCTATTCAGGCAGATCACCGACGCTATACGTTTGATACTTTCGTAATTGGCCAATCTAATAGGTTCGCTCATGCTGCTGCGTTGTCGGTTGCCGAACGCCCTGGCAATTCATATAACCCTCTTTTCATTTATGGACAGGCTGGGTTAGGTAAGACTCACATTCTTAAATCTGTTGAAACTTACGTAAACGATGTTTACCCTCAGCTAACGGTTCGTTATGTTTCGACTGAAACTTTCTTGAATGAGTTTGTTGATTCGATTAAGAACTCAGCTGGCAATGACTTCAAAGCTCGCTATAGAAAGATCGATGTTCTCTTAATCGACGACATCCAGTTCATCGAAGGTAAAGATCGTCTTCAGGAAGAACTCTTCCACACCTTCAACGATCTATATGCAGATAACAAGCAAATCATATTGTCTTCTGACCGCCCTCCAGATGCGATACCAACCCTGGAAGACCGCTTAAAAAGCCGCTTTATGATGGGTCTACTAACTGATATTCAACCTCCTGATGTTGAAACCAGAATGGCGATTCTGCAGAAAAAGTCTGATAACGATTCAATCGATCTCCCTAGCGATGTTGCCGAATATATTGCTACTGCAATTAAAACCAATATCCGTGAACTTGAAGGAGCGCTTAACAAAGTAGCCGCTCATGCAAACTTGAATAATGAAACAATAACGATTGAGCTGGCATCGGAAGTTTTGGGTGACTTCATTGCTAATCGACAGCCAAAACAAATTAACGTTGACATGATCATGGACGCTACTCAAGCTCACTTTGGTTTTGGAATCGAAGAGCTTAAAGGTAAGTCACGTCGACGACCATTGGTTATTGCGAGACAAGTTGCTATGTATCTGTCCCGACAAATGACTGACTTGAGCTTTCCGATGATTGCTCGAGAGTTTGGCGGAAGAGATCACACCACTGTTATTCATGCTTGTGACAAAGTTGAAGCGTTAATGAAAGAACGCACACAGATCTATAACCACGTCACAACTCTGGAAAAAGCTGTGCGTAACACGGCTGAAGCTGGGGAATAACTCCGGATAACTCTGTTGATTATTTGCGAACAACTACCCCTGTAAATGCTGCTTATTCACAGTGATTTAATTACTTATTTGTAATTCGGTGTGTAAGGCAGAACCCCATGTGGAAAATAATTCCGCTGCTTAAGAAGACTCAGAACAGTTGTTCACAATCCACAGGTCCTATTACATATAACTATCATTTAAAAACAAAACAAAAAGTAACTGTGGGGAAACTCATTTCGGACCAAGCCAAAGTAGATAAACGTCGTTTGCAGATGTTGATGTCGTGTGGTCAAAAACTGCGATGTTTAAGTACTAAAAATCAAGAAACTATTGTGATTCTTGGCTAGGCTAGCTCGCATACAGATTGATCTAAGTTAACGTAGTAAATTCTGTAGTTAGTTTCGGAGCAGTAATGAAGTTCAAGTGTGAAAGAGATGTACTAGTTGAGTCTCTAGCGACAGCGGGTCGTGCTGTGAACAAAGGCCTTCCTGGTCTTTCAGGAATTCAAGCGATCCTTAAGAAAAATACTCTTAGCTTGACTGGAACTGATCGAGATCTAACAATCTCAGTTGATGTAGAAGTATCTGGTTCAACAGATGGCGAAGCCGTTATACCTGCCCGTCTTGCAGCTGACATTGTTAAAGCAATTAAGCCTGGCGCTGTTTCGCTAGAAGTTTCTGGAGATTCGTTACAGATAACTTCTGGAAGAAGTGAATTTAGCATTCGTCTAATAGCTTCCGATGATTTCCCTAAGCTTGCTGCAACAGAGTCAGAAACATTTACTCTTTCTGCTGAAGAGTTAAATAACTCGCTGCAACAAGTTGTCTTAGCTGCAAGCTCGGATGACTCTCGTCCAATTCTGACAGGTGTTCTTCTAGCGAGCGAAGGTGATGGTCTTCGACTAGTAGCAACAGACTCTTACCGTTTGGCTATGAGAGACCTTAAGAACGCAGCAGTTCTTAAGAAGGGACAAAGCGTTCTTATACCGTCTCGAGCACTTGAAGAATTAAACAAGGTGCTAGACAAAGGTGACAAGGTCGATCTTCAACTTGGGGACAACGAAGCAGCATTCTTAGTTGGTGATATCAAGATCACAACTCGTTTGATCGAAGGTGAGTTCCCTAATTACCGTGGTCTTATCCCAGACAGTCATCCAAACAAACTGACTGTTAACCGTGGTGAATTCTTAGAGGCGCTTAGAAGAGTTAAGTTGCTTGCCCGTGAGTCAACGCCAGTTCGACTTGAGATGACTTCTGATGGGGTAGAGCTTGTAGCTGTTACTCAAGATGTTGGTACAGCGAGAGAATTCGTGGAAGGTAGTTACGACGGCTCTGACTTGATTGTTGCTTTCAATCCACAGTATTTGGCTGAGGGTGTGGAAGTTACACCAGGCGATGAGATTACTCTTTCAACTATCGATGAACTTAAGCCAGCACTAATTCACAGTGTTGGGGTAGAAGACTTGCTCTATCTACTAATGCCAGTTCGCGTTTCTTAAAGGTCACGCAGTAGTGATTATTTCTGATCTTTGGATTAGAAACTTTCGTAGCTATGAGTCTGCGCACTTCGAACTTTCGTCGGGTCTAAATTCATTCATTGGCCCTAACGGTATTGGTAAGACAAACCTGGTTGAAGCGTTAAGTGTGTTGTCGACTCAGAAGTCTCATCGTGGTTCTCAGACACAGAATCTGATTCGTAAGGGAGCTGACAGGGGAGTACTTCGAGCAAAGGGTATAAGAGACGATAGAGAAGTTCTAATTGAGCTTGAAGTTGCTAGCGGTAGAACTAAAGCCTTTGTCAACAAGCAACCCCTGAAACGTTCTAAGGATCTTTTGGGAGCACTGCAAGTCACAGTTTTTGCGCCCGATGATCTGTCGCTCATTAAGTTTGGTCCTAGTAATCGCCGTGACTATTTAGATGATCTGATTATCTCTTTGGACCCTAGCCAGGCAACAACTTATGCAACGTTTGATAAGAGCTTAAAGCAACGCAATTCGCTGTTGAAACAAATTCGTACTGCAGCGGATGAATCAGTTGAAGCCACGTTAGACGTTTGGGACAAACGTGTTGGTGAAGCAGGAGCCCGAGTTCGGAATCTGCGTGACGCTTTGTTAGAACGCATTCGACCAATGGTGACCTTGGCATATGCCGAGCTAGCAGGCGAGAGACGTGACATTAAGCTTGATTATGTCTCGACTTGGAAAGACGACCTGGTTGGAGAGCTGATTGAGAATCGAACCAATGACATCCGTAGATCAGTAACCACAGTTGGTCCACACCGAGATGACCTTGTGATAACCATGGATGGGTTTGATACTCGTAACGAAGCCTCACAAGG
>CALJAE010000181.1 GCA_938028175.1 uncultured Acidimicrobiales bacterium | reverse complement strand
GAAGCTTTGATGCGAGCTGACTCTCCGCAAGGTCACCTTGATGGTGATTCCCTAATCGCTAAAGCTACAGCCGAAGGCTGGTTAGATGAGCTAGACATACTCGGGCGCAAACTGGCACTTGAAACCTTGGGAAGCTGGTTGGGCGAAGGTCTATTGTTCCTTAACATTATGGCGCCTGGGGGCGTCTTCGACCTCTCAGCTATTAGGGCTACTATTTCGCAAGCGGAGGAAGCTGGTCTTGACCCAGATCAAATTGTCTTTGAAACAACCGAGCGCAATAAGTACCACAACATGGAGATGGCCTCCGCTCAGCTTTCCAAGCTTCGAGAGATGGGACCTAGGTTGGCGATCGATGACTTGGGTGAGGGTTACTCTTCACTTCTAGTTGCAACATCATTTAAGCCTGACATCCTAAAGATCTCAGGTGAACTGATTGCTCAACTTCCAAGCAACGAGGCACTTGCAGCCATCGAGGCAATTGCCACTCTAGGGCACGGCTCTGGAATGTGGATAGTGGCCGAGAAGGTCGAGACAGTGGAGCAGCGAGATCTTCTTAGAGAACTAGAAATTGACTGGGCTCAAGGCCACCTATTCGGCGCTGCTAAAAAAATGGTCTGAGAGCCTTAGAGGAACTCTGAAAACGGTTTCTCTGGCCGCGGACCAATATGGCTAATTGTTTCGGTCGCCGCAGCAACTCCAAGTCTTCCTGATTCTGCCAACGAAAGGCCATGAGCAGCGCCGTAGAGTACGCCTGCTGCAAACTGATCGCCAGCTCCGGTACTATCAATAACTTTTTCTACGCTGATAGCCGGAATCTCGACAGACTCGTCTTTGGTTAGGACCTCTGCACCTTGTTTACCTTTGGTAATCCATGCGGTATCCACTAGAGAGGTGTGAGTTAAACCAGGCTCCAATGCCAGTAAGGCTTCCCACTCTGCTACATTGCCAAATACCAAATCGACTGAAGCCTTAATGAGCTCCAATACAGACTCGCTGTGACGCTCAATACAGAAGACATCAGACAGAGACAAAGCAACAGTTACGCCTGCCTCTTTGGCTGTGTTCACTATGTAGGTGATTGCTTCCTTTGCCGAGGGCCTGTCCCATAGATAGAGCTCGACATAAATCATCTTAGCGTTTTCGAGAAAACCCGCCTGAATATCGGCCTGGCTGAATTCGGTGGCTGCGCCAAGATTTGTGTTCATTGTACGCTGACCGCCAGCTTCTATAAGGATGATTGAAGTCCCAGTGGATTCAGGTTTTGGGGCAACTCCCCCAGCGTAACTAACGTTAGCTTCGGATAATGACTCGATGTAAAGTTTACCAAATTCGTCATCGGCGACTCGACCAATGAAACTGGCTTGCCCTCCAAAGGAAGCTATTCCAAATGCAGTGTTTGCTGCAGAACCGCCGGCATCGACTTTGCTAACTTCGACTTTGGCTTGCAAATCTTTGGAGCGCTCATCTTCGACCAGGTTCATCGAACCTGGCGTGAGTCCCTCTTGTTCGACAAAGCCACTTGGCACCGAGGCGAGCAGATCGCAGATCGCATTACCAACACAGACAATAGTCATGGAGTCCAACTTCGTTGCTAGAAACCGAATTCTAGACTCTAGAGGTAAAAATGCAACGAAGGTCGAAAAGGCTAACTGACAGGTCGAGGTTCGATATCGCAACCGTGCGCTGGTTGTAAAACTTAATCTAACCCAAGGGCCCACCTCCCTGCCATACTGTCTGTGCCTAATCGACCTCCATCGCAATGGTTTTGTAAAACCTCAATCAGACTAGTCCAGGTTGCCTGTGGATTAAAACTGGAAAAGTAAGGTAATTCTGTGCACAACATGTGACTATTGTAAGTGAGTGACTAATAACCCCAAAATTGCTAGTGCAGCTGACACAAATGAACTTCTAAACACATACAAAACACTTGATGATTCGCTAGCGAGCGGCCTGGTCCTCAACCGAGTAATGGATCTTACTGGGCGGGTCGAGGTCGATGGTACGTCTATCGGACTGAGCAGCAAAGCGGATCAAAAACTAATGGGTACGATTAGGGGCACTTGCGATGCCGTACTGATCGGGGGCAACACTCTACGTTCCGAAATATACCGACCAAACAGTAACAGCCTTGCAAAAAGCAAACTAGTCGTTGTAACTCGTGGCCAGAACATCGACTTGGTGGCTAACTATGACAACGTGATTGTTCTTTCTGAATCGACTGAACCAAACAACTTCAGTGGCACATGGATTGCCCGAAATACATGGACCCCCGATAATGTTCTTAGCCAACTAACAGAACTTGGACTAGATCGCGTCGTTTGCGAAGCTGGCCCCGGACTATCGAGCCAATTCTTTAATGCCAATAGTTTTTCAGAGCTCTATCTAACAATCAGCCCACGCTTAGGCAACGGGACCAAGGCTGAGACCTTAGTTGGCAACAATAACTTTGAGCTGGTGTATTCAATTAGCGGACCAGAAAGTTTTATCTTTACGAAGTGGCAGAAGTCTAAACGCCAAACGCAATAGCCCTCCAAACCAGCAAACCAATCATCAATATGGTGGTGCCAGCTGTAGTGGCCGTAGCCACATACAACTGACTCCACGGCTCAGAATCTTGTTCTTCTACAAGCCACACTGCAGGTGATTGGGCTGCGATACGGGGAGGGTCGATGGCTGTAGCAAGGTCTGAACTTCTCATACCTCTACTATGCCAGGCCCCTCTGACATTCTATAAACGCCTTACTCAAGCGGTTTAGCGAAGCTAAGGCTAGGAGACTAACTCGTGCAACGCTTGATAAGTACTGTCTAAGTTCTTGGCCAAGCAATGCTCATCGGCTGAATGGGCGACTAGGGAGTCTCCTGGCCCGAAGTTAACTGCTGGCACACCGAGCCCAGTAAATCGAGCGACGTCGGTCCAACCGAGCTTGGCTTTGACTTCTAAGTTACCCTTCTTAGCCAAGTCGACGAAGATCGGATGCTCCATATTTGGTAGACATGCAGGCGAACGGTCAATAATTTCAATTGTGTCTGCCGGCTCTAAATATGGCTCCAACAAATTCTTTACAAAGCCCTCAGCTTGAGCAGGCGTTCGATCTGGTGCGTAGCGGTAGTGAATCCGCAGCACGGCTGATTCAGGTACGACGTTTCCAGCAATACCACCGGAAATATCGACTGCTTGAATTGACTCACAGAAGGTACAACCACCAATTGTTGGTGTTCTAACTTTAAATGCCTCAAGTTCGAAAAGAATAGGCGCTAAACGATGGACTGCGTTTCTTCCCATCCATGGACGGGCTGTATGTGCTCTAGCCCCTGAAAGAGTAAGAACAAAACTCATGGTCCCCTGGCAACCGGCTTCTAGAGAAGCAGCAGTTGGTTCTCCCAGAAAAGCGCAATCCCCGTCTAAAAGTTCTGGATGTTGCTCGATGATCTCATTAAGTCCACTGTGAACCATTGCGACTTCTTCGCGAGCATAAAAGACATAAGTAATATCTTTGGTCGGCTCCGTAACATTTCGTGCTAGCTCAAGAAATACCGCTAGACCGCCCTTCATATCTGAAGCACCTACACCCCAAACCGTGTCGCCTTCGATGCGAGCCGTCTGATTACCAATAGGCACAACTGTGTCGG
>CALJAE010000180.1 GCA_938028175.1 uncultured Acidimicrobiales bacterium | reverse complement strand
ACTGTTCAAGGAGTCTGGGAAAAGAGAGTTCGTATAGTTACGATTGTTGGCTCTACTGCCTTGGGCTTAGCAACCCTTGCATATACCCTTCGAATTGGTCTGGCTCATGACCTCGACAAGTCGGTTTTGGCAAAGTCGATGATCGTGGCTGCTGCTTCTTTCATATCAGTTGGAGCGATTTGGTTTGGCCGACACAAGCTGGGAGCTTACAAAGCAGTTATTGGCCTTATTGCCGTTGTTGGAATTGAGGCCTGGTTTTTCGCTTCAGCCTACTGGCCATCAACCGACGAACAGTTCTTCTATCCTGAGACCCCTGTTCATACCTTCTTGCAGGATGAACTCGATGGTGAGCGTGCGGTAACCGATGTCGGAACACTTTGGCCCGGAACAAACGCGTTCTATGGAATCCAGACAGTCAACGGCCATGCTTTCCATGACAACACATACATTGACTTGATCGAGGCCTTTGCCCCTAATGCATTTAAGTCTGCAACCTTCAATGGCCCAAATATTCGTGAACCAGAAGTAATGAATAGTCCGATCCTCGATCGTCTCGGAGCACACATAGGAGCTGTCGCTTCCGATGGTCGTGTGATTGGCGCTCTAGATGGTGTTACAGAATTCAGTGGCGAACAAGAATTCACAAATGGCGACGAAATTGAATTACAGCTCGAAGGTGTGGGCCCAATTCGTGGGATCGAACTTTACTCAACCGAAGGGTTCGATACTCGTGGAGTATTTTCTGAAATCACGTTGACGGTTACTGATGGAGATCAAACTGTTGAGACAGGGCGAAGATTCTTTAGAACTTTTCCCAACGGTCATTTCCATATGCCAATTCATGGTGAGGACTTTCCAGCCGGCGCAGATTTGACCGTTAATCTGGTCTTTAGTGGCTTTGAAGTTAACCCAACCCTGTTTGAAATGGCCCCAGGTGAAGTAGCCTTCGCCCCAATTCTGCCACAAGACGATGGCCTTCGACTTGTGGAGAGTCGGACCTCAGTTCTGTACGAGAGGGAGAATGCGCTATCCAGATTTAGGTGGGCTGGCGATGCCATTGTGGTGACCGATGATTCAAATCGAATTGCGCTACTAGGTAGTGGAGTGCCAGCAGATACAGTCTTGCTTACCAATCCGACCGAAATTGAAGCAGTTGGGGCGGAAGGTGCCGTCACCCCGAACTTAACCTCTGATCATGATGTAGTCAACGTATCGGTCTCTGCCGATGGTCCAGGTTGGCTTGTGGTTGCCGACTCTCTACAGGACTCTTGGGTAGCTGAGCTAAATGGCGAGCCAGTTGAACTCGTTGATGCGGACCACGCACTAGTTGCTGTGGAAATTCCTGAAGCCGGCGAATACGATGTTGAGCTTAGATACGACCCAGAATTTAAGATGGCCGGTTTTGTAATCAGCGGATTCTCTGTGCTCGGCTATCTCGGCCTACTTGGGTTCTTCTACAAGCGAAGATCTAAGAGTGGCAATGACGGCGAGCTACTTGACCTTACCGAAGACTTCGTGGACACCTTTGATGATAACGAGGCCCACGACGTTCATGATGCGGCGCATACTGGCAGCCAAAAAGCCGATACTGGCCGGAGTATCAACTAGCTCTGCCAGCAGAGCAGTGAGTGATTCAGAAACCCCAATGCCCCCAGGGACAACACCAACGGCCCCAGCCAGCGGCCCTCCAGCTGACGTTGCGGCAGCCTTTATGGCGCTAATGTCGAATCCAACTGCATTAAACGCAATCCACAACAGGCCAACTCCCGACAGAGTCATTAATACCTCGAAGCCAGCAATTGTGAGTGCTGCGTCTTTATTCGACCGTCTGAGTCCAATAAAGCCTCCGATAAACAAAAGTGCTCCGGCAGTCGCCAGCGCTAGGCCAATCAGCGCTCCAGAAATAGTGAGTGCCGTACCGGCGATGAAAGTACTAACACCAATCCAACACAGAGCCGTTGAGCCCAAGACAAGCCCTGCTGCCTTCTTGCTCGACTTATCGGCTAGCCAAGCACCTCGCACCAAGACACTTCCTGGTAGGGGGAGCAGATTTGCGATCGCAGCATTGACAGCGATACGTTGCGCTTGAACGAAGCTAATGGATGAACCAACAGCTCGAGCCTGCAATCGAAACTCTAAGGCATTAAAGGTTTGCATCACTAGTGCCGCATAGGCGACCCCAATTCCGGCCCAGGCAAGGCTGAGTCCGTCGGCTTCTTCAGGGAAGTTAACTATGTAGTAGATGGCGGCGCCAATCACAAAGGTCAACGACAAGATGCTTAATATCTTGCGATGACGCTGCCCAAATTCGCGCAAAGCTTTAAGCCAGCCAGCCGTAAGTAGTGCGTTTGAGAGTTTTGAAAGAGCCGACATCTCACTTAGTCCGATAGTTAGTGTCGCTGACAACTATACTATTTGCCGTGTCACACAAGCAGATGTCCATGATTTCGCAACACAGACCCGCTTGTTTAGTGATGGGTGAACGTAATTCTGGCACTAACTACCTTGAACAGTTATTGCTTGGTAACGGATTAATCAATTCAGTTGGCGGTATGGCACCTGACTACATTCGAGCTATTGCGAGGCTCACTCCTTGGCGAGAAGCGGTAATCGACCGCTGGTTTGGAGACACCAAAGTTTGGAAGCACGCTTACTTGGACTCCCAGGCCAAAGAGATCGTCTCCGATCAGAAAGTTATTGCTCTTTCGAAGCATCCGTTAGCGTGGTCTTTGTCAATGCTTCGCCGCCCCTACCATCTTTCAGAAAACGGGCGAGCTAGGGGCGAGGACGGGACTAGTGAAACCTGGCATGAACTAATGGGGCGAGTGTGGCCTACTCAACGCCGAGAACGTATCGCTCCGGATACTGGGTTTGAACTCTGGGCGGCCAAGTATCAAAGTTACTTAGATGCACCCGACGCACTGGTCATCCGCTATGAGCAACTGTTGAGCGATAGCCAAGCGGTCTTGGAATCAATCGTTGAGCATTTAGAGTTGGCAGACTGTTCGATTGAAGACTTAGAGTCTGTCGAGGGATCCACAAAGGCTGATAGTAGAACGTCAGATGATATTAGAGACTATTACCTCTCCGAGAAGTGGCGAGACAAACTCCCTTCCGACTACCTAAGCTTTGTGCCTGAATCTTTGGTCTCAGTTGCTAAACGACTTGGTTACGAAGATCTCTAATCCCAGTCGCCCCATGGGTTGGGTGTGCCTGTCAGCTCTCTTAGGCGAGCTACTTCGTCAGATAACAGGTCGACCATTTCAGCATAGATCTCGCTTTGGGGGTCGAGAGAGTCATCATCTGGTTTAGTATTCCAAAGGTTGATTCGATACTCGACAGGCTTGGTTAGCTTAGTTGGAAGTTGAGACCAAGCTTTTTTCACTCCAGGTACAGCAAAGATTTTGCCTGGAGTGAGAGCTCCAACTTTTGGTTTGGATCCGCCAGTACGAGCTTTGGTGAGGTCGATCTCGTATTCCAATTGGTCTAGTCCAAGCCAGGAGACTAATTCGCTCACCACGGCTGTTGGGTTTGCTATTAGCTCTTCTGTGTATAAAACCTTAATCTGGGACTTATTAAACCTTGCATAGTACAGGTCCAACAGCGACCCATAACTACTACCCATTACGTAATCCATATCGGGGTCTGGATAGCTAGGAAGATTTGGTTTACCAGCCTTTACATCTTCGATGGCTTCAGTGAAAGACCTTGTTTCGTGGTTTCTCGAGACAAGCATTTTGTGATGAGAGTATGCTCTCTTGACTGGATGTCTGAATAGAGCGACTAACTTCACGTCTGGGAGTAGGTCTGCAATTCTGTCTGCGGTTTCAGTTCGAGAAACATCTTTGCCAACTGCATACTGGGGTGAGATTGTCCCTCGAAAGCTATTCGGCTTGCTGAAGAAAGTTTCTAAATGCGGGAGTCCCTGCTTAAACATGCGATCGTCACAAAAAAATGGCAGCTCTTTATCTCTAGGCACTTCTATCTTTGGATGGCTGTAGAGAGCCTCATGCAAACTCGTAGTAGCGCATTTAGGTGCAGCAAAGACCAGGAAGTCCAGAGCTTGACGTTCAGACATTGCTGGCCCTACTTTCTATTGCCTCGCCAAATACTGTACTGAATTGTTGGCCCATTGCTTCAATAGAGAAATGTTTCTTGGTGTAGACAGCTGCTTGTCGACCAAAGTCAGGGTTAGGGTCCCGCAAGAGTGACGTAATTAGTTTGATATACGCTTCAGGATTTTCCGCTTCTAGAAGGTAACCGTTCTTTTGATCTACTACTGCGGTTTTAATTCCCTCGAGGTTAGATGCAAGAACTGTCATCTCAGCAAGTGCTGCTTCTTGAGCTACCAGGCCAAATCCTTCGATATCGTCTTGGATTGGTATGTTCGGCATAACAAAAATCGGTACCGATGCTAAGAGATCGGCTTTTTCAGCCTCTGAGATGCGACCATGTAATATCACATTGTCCTGGAGATTTAGCCTGTCGACCGTGGCCGCTATCTGTTCGGCCCTTGGTCCAGTTCCGACTACGTGGTACTTAAGGTCCGGAAACTCTTTGACAAGCTCTGGTAGGACTTGTTTGATAAACCACTGAACACCTTTTCGCTTGACCAAACGACCGATTGTAAGCAGCTGATTCGTTTGGCGCGTTTGAGTAGGTGCCCCATCAGCGGTTGAAATTACTGCTAGCGGGATTACGGCTATCTTGTCTGCGTCGATGCCCAATTTCATAGCTATCTCGGCGGTGGCGTGACTGTTTGCTATAACCGAATCGGCTTTGCGAACAAACGGAGGGATTAGCCTTTGATACATGAACTTGTTGTAGGTCAGGTCTAGCCCGTGAACCATTACTGTGTAAGGACGATTAGATATCTTTGACAGTAGCCAGGTGAGCGGTGCAGTGACGGCATCCTGGCTATGGATCACGTCAGGTCGGTTTGTCACGATTTGAACTAGACCACGAACCAGAAACATTACTAGTACAAATGGCAGTGCTGCATTTGATCGACCCCAGGTCAGAGACTTGAGGTTTGTAAGCGGAGCTAGTGCTGTAACTACTTGGGCAGCCAGAGTTTCCATGCCTCCAGTCGAAGGTGGGAACCTTCGAGAGATCAGCAGAACTTTGTCTGTAAGAGGTTGTGACACTACAAGAGACTAGAAATTAGCCGCCCGTAGCGCAAGTCTTGCGCGAATTTGGGTAGATATTGCACTGTTAACCTTGTATTTGATTCAGATGGCCTAAAGCAATCTGGGATTTTGGCCGATCTATTACCTAGGTGGGGGAACTAGATTTCTAGAGAGTAGATCAGATGTCACGTGTGTCAAAAATCGTTTTCAGTATCCTGAGTTCGGCAGGAGTGGTTGCGCTTCTCATAATTGGGTACGCATACTTCTTTCAAAGTACAGAGCTTGAAGTATTTGCCATAAACGATGATGAGATAGCCGAAGCTGTAGACCAAGGAGCGAACCTAGAGGTTCACTTGCTGTCGGACAGTACAGCTGATGGAGATGTCCGTGTTCTTCAGGCAACGTTAGAAGAACGTGGCGGCGAGTTAGCGGTTGTCGCTAGCGAACGTTCAAGGTCTTTGTCTGACGTTGCAGCTCTGCGGGTTTGTGTCGATCATGAGAACGATGCTCTAGATTGTTCTGGTGTTCCAATTGATGTAGAAGACGCACCTGACTTCACTTCTTGTTCAACTTCACCAATTAGTACCCGGCACTCTTTCTTTGGAGCGAAGCAGTCTTTCTTTGCTGATGTTTCTTGCCAAGAATCATCTCCAGCGCTACTAGCTTTTTCTGACGAAGGTGGCGAGATATCGTTTGCTAACGGTTCGTTTACTTTGCCAAGTGGCGAAGTCGTAGATCTTTCTAGCCTAATTAACGAAGCAATCGCTAATGGCGACTTTGATGGCGAAGAAGTAACTGTAAACGAAGGTGACGATATTTTCGTTACTGGCGCCGATGAGCAAAGACTGAGCCTCAATGGTTCGTCATTGACTATAACTAACGGCAACACCATCGACCTTGGCGGTTTCGTAGGTAGCGATGACCAAGTAATCTCAGCTGAATTAGTCGGCACCGATATTGAAATTACCCTTGAAGACGGTGGGACTGTAGTTGTTGACCTCGCAAGCATCGATACAGATACTGACACCGATGACCAGGTTCTTAGTCTAGATGGGGACACATTAACCCTGTCTGACGG
>CALJAE010000179.1 GCA_938028175.1 uncultured Acidimicrobiales bacterium | reverse complement strand
CCTTATCTAAAGGCCTTAAGCTCGAGTGCTTCTAGAACCATGTAAGAGTTATGGGTTTCTGGCCCGTTCGGCTTGCAGTAGATGAGGGGTTGTATTAACGTAATTGTCAACACAGTTACGACGTTCCTGTGGCCGGTTTACCCATACCGCCCGCGCCACGGTCACTGGGGCGTCGTAACGTGTGTTTATCTGGTGGAAGCAGCGAAGTCTAAGACAGTCTCTTGATTTCGCCAGTCAGTATCGTTGCCGAAGAGCAAGTTAGCTCTGTAGCTTTGTCCGCTTTCTAATCCAGACAAAGTAACAGTCAGAGTACTCGAGCACGGCTGATCGATGATCACTGGCCACGGTCCATTACTAAGATCTACATATAGCCAGATTCGATCGGTTCGCCCACGGCAGTCCAAACTTAGGTTGTATCGTAATGCTTCATCGGTAGCGGTTACTGCCACTGAGTTAACGGCTATAGCAGCATTGGGTTGGCTGATGATGTTTGCCTCAACTGCTGAGAATTCGCTGGCAGTAGTTGGGGCTGCAGTTGTAGGTGGCGTTGTAGTGGTTGGTTGACTCGTTGTTGCAGTCGAACTACTTGTAGCTGGAGCAGCCGTTGTCGCCGACGAGCTACTACTACTGGTCTCAGGTGTTCCTGTGGTTGCAGAAGTAGTAAGCGTTGTCTGAGTGCTCGTATCAGAAGCTGCCGTTGAGTTGTTTGTAGTACTGCTTCCCAAAAGGTTGTTCTCAATGTTGGTTGTCGTAATGGGGTTAGATAAATCTGGTTGCCCTTCAACTGAAACTGTAGTCTGAGCGGCTGGATCGATAACGTCGCTAGCCACATCCGGGGAACCAGTAAATCTAGTAACTAAGAAGAGCCCTAGGATCAGGATCCAGATGATTCCAACAACCTTCAGTCCTGTAACTATTAGGTGACTGGCGAACCATGCTTCTTTGGGTTGCCCAGATGGTTTGAATTCTTCAAATTCCTGAACAGGAATTGGATTGTCGATCGGGTTGGTTGCAGAATTGCTAACCGATGGCAGGTGCCCAGACTTAGCAGTCCATGCATGTGTATGGGCATCATTGTCTGGTTCATTCCAGAACGAATCGTAATTTCCCGCCATACTTAATAGTATATAGAAGTAATTAGGTTTATCCAGTAAGAATTTGGCGAAGGTACTGAATTTTGACTAGCTCAAAGACAGACATAGAGCTTATGGATCTTGCGCTTAGGCAAGCTCACCTAGCAAAAGACACTTTAGAGGTTCCTATCGGAGCAGTCGTGTACCACGCACCGACAGACGTGGTTGTAGGTGCAGGACACAACACTAGGGAAGCGAATAACGACCCGATGGGTCATGCCGAGGTAGCTGCTATCTCTGATGCTTCACAGGCCCTAGATTCTTGGCGGTTAGAGGGCTGCACGCTCTATGTGACGCTTGAACCCTGCTTAATGTGCGCTGGAGCTATCTTTCAATCAAGAATCGAAAGAGTGGTTTTTGGAGCACTCGATCCAAAGGCGGGTGTTTTTGGATCGCTTTACGACTTTGGCAAAGAAGACCGGTTCAATCATAGAGTTGAGGCCAGCGGCGGGGTACGTGCCACTGAATCAGCGGAACTTCTGAAAAGTTTTTTCACTGAACTCAGGGGTAATAACAATAAGCATGAGTAAATAACCGCTGCGGCATGATTCTTTTGGCAGGTTCTACTTGGATGTTGATGGTTTTTCTGCCACACTGATAGTGCGGGCTAGAAACGGCGGACAAGTGTCTTTGATTACGAAGGATGCAGTCTCTAGTGAGATTAATTACGGAGTTATTGACTACAGCAGCCCTAGTGGCACAAGAATCGGAAGGGATATATTCGTGGCGGCGATGTTAAGTATGCAGCGCGGGACAATTGGTCATAAGATATTGATCAGTTTTTGGATTGCCCTTACTTTGCTATTGATTGGAGCAACTTCTTGGTTGGCAGTTGACTCTGCTCAGGCTCAAACAGTCGATGTTGATCTAGATCAACTAAGTGAAGAACTTGATGGTGTTGAACACAGTTCAATTAGCTGGTTCTTGGTAGACACTCGATTTACTTCGGCCACTGAACGGTGCGGGAGTGACTTTGAATGTAATGACATTGTTGTAGTTGAGACGATTGTTTCTAACCCAAATGCTTCACCTCGAGTCATCGATATTGAAGACGTCACTTTGGCAACGGATTCGGGTTCATCAGTAGCTGCGAATTTTTTCGATTGTGGAAGTAACGCCCGTCAGTTTGTTAGCGAATCTCAACAAGTAGCACTCGATTGCATTGAACGCACACCTCGATTTCAACTTGATGCGAATGAAAGCGTTCCGGTAGCGATGCTTTTCGAACTTAGGGGACTTGCAGAGTTTGGACCTGATAGCACGTTGCAAATTCGCGAGTCGCATCGACGAATTGCTGAGGCTTCGAGCATCAGTCTTGGGTGAGTCGCGACTAACTGCGTCAACTTACCTATTTTGGTAGACAGATATTTCAAAGTGTGACAATATTTATAGGTAATGAAGCGTAGCTTGAGATTTAAACGATTTGATCGTATGTCTCGGTTGCTATGGGCGGGCCTAGCTATGTTTCTCGGCGCAGCATCAATTGTTACGCAGTTAGCGACTTCTGAAACAGTCGCTTCTGACCCACTGAACTCCCAAAGATTCACTTCTCCAGACCCGACGGTTAACTACGCCGACGTCTACTGGTCGCTTGTTAACGCACGTATTACAGAGCCAAATGCAGCTGGAGTCACGACTGTAATTGCCGACGTCGATGTATTTAATTCGAACAAGTCGGCCTCGGCTTCTTTCTTTGAGGATGGTTTGGCGCTCCGATCTATCAGATCACTTCAAGATGAGCCAGAAGTGATTTCACCGAGCACCAGGATCGAGCTTGATCGATTTGCTAACAGCGAATCCAAAACGATACTTCGGATTGAAGCAGAGTCAACTAAACACATCACTCTTGTATTCAAAACAAAGCGAGCCAATTTTCAGTTGGACGATTGGGTTATCGAATTGCAACACAAGCCGTCTGCTAATCCTGCCTATTTACCATTGGAAGGTGAACCAGAGTCTGAAGTTGTCAGCTTTGAGTTGTCACCGCAAACTCAGACCGATTCAGAAGGCACACAGCTGTTCTCTGGCCGTGCTGCTCAAAATTCAAATTTTGCTGGGGCTCGGTCGCTAAATGGTAGAAGTTTTTTCTTCGTCGAGATTTCAACAGCTGATCCAGATTCAACTGGCTATTTGGCAGACTCTGAAGTGTGGTTAGTGGAGTCCGGATCGGCAACTCATGAGATATCGTCGCTGTCCTCTGAAACAAGAGGAGAAGAAATACGATACCTTGCCGTCTTTGATGTAGAAGATTCAATGGATGGATCAGAGCTGGTAATTGAAGAGCCCAATGGGGAAATGACCACCTTTGCTATTTCAGAAGTTGATCCCAGTTAGACCGAAGCTGTTTGGATTCCTAGCACTCGGCGCTTTGGCCCGCTAGATTCTAGGTATGCAGCTTATTACCGCTATCGTACGACCATTCAAAGTAGATGATGTGAAGGACGCTCTCCAGGACCTGGATGTTAAGGGAATGACCATTACAGAAGTCAAAGGCTTTGGACGCCAAGGCGGCCATACCGAGACCTACCGTGGTGCAGAGTACAAAGTTGACCTGGTGCCTAAGGTGAAGATTGAAGTAGTGGCTGACGACGCACAAGCGCAGCAGATAGCAGATGCAATCAGTAGCTCTGCACAGACCGGCAAGATTGGTGACGGCAAGATCTGGGTCGTTCCTGTCGAGTCAGTTGTTCGCATCCGAACAGGCGAATTAAACTCTGACGCTGTCTAGGTTTGCTGCTCGTCGGGAAATAGTTACGGAGGTTCTATGAGGGTTGCCGTCTTTAGTATGCATACCTGTCCGCTAGCTATGCTGGGTGGTAAAAAATCTGGCGGAATGAATGTCTATGTGAGGTTCCTATCGGAAACGCTTGGGTCGATGGGGATCAAGGTAGACATTTACACGCGTCTTCAATCGCGGTGCCAACCCCAGATTCATCAAAGCCTCGGGGACAATGTTCGCGTCGTCCACCTCGAAGCAGGCCCATATGACCCAATCGACAATGCTGCGTTAGCCGACCACGTTACTGAGTTTGCGACATCGCTTGTCGATTTCGTTGCCAATGATTCAGAAGTAGACAACTTACTTAGCTATGACATTATCCATAGCCATTACTGGTTATCTGGTTTAGTGGCACACGAGGTTAATAGTCTTCTCCCAACAAAGGTTCCTGTTGTACAGATGTTTCACACTCTTGGGCATCTAAAGAACATCTATGCGGTTGATGGACAAGATATTGTTTCTCCGGTCAGACTCACCGCCGAAGAACAAGTTGTTGCAAAGGTGGCCGATCGAATTGTCGCTGCTTCGCAAAATGAGGCGGATGAGCTGGTGGCACACTACGGTGCTAGTCCGGAGACCATATCTATTATCCCGCCTGGAGTAGACCTAAAAAGATTCCAACCGAGGTCAGTCGATGATGCAAAAGAGGAAGTCAAAATCGATTGCGGCGATCAACTCATAGTTTTTGCGGGTCGGATCGAAAAGCTTAAAGGAATCGATACTCTGCTGCGAGCTATGGACTTGCTAGAAGAGAGACAATCTAAAGATTCCCCTAAGCGGTGTGTAGTGATTGTTGGCGGTGATCCTTGGGCCGATGACCCAGAGCCCGAAATGTATCGCCTGCAAAAACTGACCGAAGAGCTAGAGCTTGGTCAACATGTTGCCTTTGTTGGTGCGAAGGATCAGTACTCGCTACCTAACTATTTTGCTGCTGCCGACGTAGTAGTGATGCCATCGCACTATGAAAGCTTTGGGATGGTTGCCCTCGAAGCAATGGCAATGGGGAAGCCTGTTATTGCCTCAGAGGTTGGCGGACTAAGCGATTTGGTTATCGATGGCGTTAATGGACTCGCCGTACCATCTAGAGATCCAAGTAGCCTTGCCGATGCAATAGAAAAGGTTTTAGATAACCCTGAACTTGCGGGCTCACTTAGAGATGGGGCGATTAAACACGCCGGTGACTATAGCTGGAGCAATATCGCAAGCCAGGTTCTCGATACTTATAGGTCTCTTGAATCGACCGATGCTTCTACAGTTAGTTGAGTTGCCAGTAGCGCTCAGCGTGACCATAGCCTTGCCAACGTCTAGCTAGGTTGTTTGCCAAGTCATCTTTGCTTTGCCAGAAGTCTAGAAATTGGCTGTCATACTTGGCGATCGCTTCGATCCTGATGTTGTTTTCAGATTCTGTAGTTTGCCACAGCGATTCTCTCCATTGATTTGAACTTTGGTCTGGAACTGACTGTTCTTGCTCATGGTACGGGTAGTCCTCATAGAACAGTGTTTTGTCTTTGGAGAGCGTTCCGGTATCGCAGAGAGTCAAAACTGCG
>CALJAE010000178.1 GCA_938028175.1 uncultured Acidimicrobiales bacterium | reverse complement strand
AAGGTGGCGAGGCTTCATCTTGATTCTTTGGGAGTGAAGCTAACCAAGCTAAGCGCCGAGCAGGCTGACTATATCGGTGTTGGAGTCGACGGGCCGTTTAAGCCTGAGCACTACAGGTACTAGGTGGAGTTGTTATTTATTCGCCGTGCGGTTTGAGCCTGAGCACTTCAAGTACTAGGTGGAGTTGTTATTTATTCGCCGTGCTGTTTGAGCCTGAGCACTTCAAGTACTAGGTGTTAATTCACAGATTTGTCTTAATTGACAGAGTTCTCTTAATTCACAGTTCCTCGCTTTCGTCTAGCGAAGAATGTCTGTAGACCCACGTTTAATCCAAGAGCGCTACTCTTGTGCAAGTCGGTTGGGTGGCTTGGTTGTTTTCCACAGCGATTTGTCTGGTTTGTAGTGTTCTAGGCTCCTGTCAGGCTTTAGTTTTAGGTGCCAGCCACCTTCATGGACTTTGTGGTGGTGATGACTACATAGTGGCACCAGGTTAGTCATATTGGTTTGGCCACCGTTGCGCCAGTATTTGATGTGATGTAGCTGGCAGTGGCCTATCTTGGTCGAACAGCCTGCCCAGGCGCATGCTGGGTACATGGTTTTGGCTGCTGCCCATTGAGCGTCAGTGGCGGTGCGTGACTTACGGCCGACATTCAGTACAAGGCCTTTAGAGTCAGTTTCGATTCTGCGAATAGTTGCGTCGCAAGCCAATCGAGCGACAGTTTCGTCCGGCAGCTTTACTCCCGACTCAGTTTCTGCAACAGTATTAGCGTGACGACCGTTCACCAAAGTGTTATGGTCGACTATGACCAACAGATCGGCCGCCGGTAGTGCTCTGCTCACAGTGCTGTCCGTATCTGAGAGACTCTGTGTGGAAAGACGACGTGTGTTTGGGTGACTGTGGCCAATCCCTAGAAGGCTGAAGAAGGCTTCTGCCATGAGGTGTGCGTCTTTTGTAACATTGCTAGTAGAACCAGCCTCGGCTTTGGCTATGTTAGCTAATCGTGAAGCTTCTTTGTCTATGCGATTGTGGAGTATCTCATGGCGTTCTGGGTCGAATTGGCCAAAGAGTTTGCCTAGCCCTGTTGTGTTGTCGACCCAAAGGTTGATTTCTGATGCTGCTCGTTTGGCCTTGGTGTCGTCTAATAGGTTTGTGGTGGCCTCTGTAACATGTCGACTGAGCGCCTTTTCGAATTGGTCGGGTGCCATCGTTGTGGCCTTCTTGACGATGAATTTCTCATCGAG
Source organism: uncultured Acidimicrobiales bacterium (assembly GCA_938028175.1). Classification (GTDB taxonomy): domain Bacteria; phylum Actinomycetota; class Acidimicrobiia; order Acidimicrobiales; family SZUA-35; genus JAHDDW01. The sequence goes on along the minus strand of CALJAE010000178.1, from coordinate 4,005 downwards.
CTGCGAGATTTGCTCTGAGCCTAGGCGACCAACTTGCTTAGCTACGACGTCCAAATTTGAGGCCTTTACTTTGTTTAAGTTGTTCTCGAGCGTCGGTAGATGATCAAGAACTTTAGTCTTGGCTACCTCATGTTTGACCTCCCGGCGTGTGAGAGACCCATCATCGAACAAGTTGCGGACAATCCGCTGTCGTCCGGACTCACCGTCGGGTTCTGGGTGAGAGCGAGCAATATGTAACGCTGTGCGAGATCGGAGCGCCGTTAGCGCTTCAACAGCGCTAGAAATTTGTGTAACAATTTGGTTGGCTTCTGGTGTGCTGAAATGAGAAACTTGGACAACATTGATTTGCTCACTGATGCTGTTGAGCTGTTTGACCAATTTGTTTGGACAGATGTCGCTGCGTTTCATATACACAGCATCCCACACGCCTCTGACATTTAGCCCTGGATTCTGGGCACTTGCCAAAAGAATTTTCAGCGCCGTCTAATGATTACGTCCGTATTTGTTTGGTTACTTTCGTTTACTTTAGATTCGGTTACGAAAGCGTTACGAAATATGATACTGCGACAAAGACTAGGATTGAGAGGAGGCCTCAACTGGCGTTCAATCGCCATTCTTGACTAGCAGCTGGGCAACAAATTGTTCTGTGAACCCGACACGATTGAACAGTTGGTACGGTCTTGCATCCTTTTCAGTCTGGAGAAAGAGGTTCTCTACCCCGAGATCTATTGCGTACCTGGCCCGGTGGCCGAGCATTGCTTTTCCAATTCCTTGACCTCGGTGTTCAGGCAAAACAGCCCCACCGTATAAACCACACCAGTCATCGGTAATAACTATTTGCGAGGCACCAACTGGTGTCCCATTTCGGTTTGCGATAAAGAATTTGGTATCCGGCCTACCAAGCTTCACAGCTTTAAATAGTGCTTTCTTGAACCCATCGTGATCGGCTTCGCTATAAGGGTCGCTGGGGTCACCAGAATCGAAGGCTGCAGCGTTTGCTTCCACAAAGGACTCAACTTGTTCGTTGTCGTCAGGGTCGACTGCCACTATTTCTAACTCAGGCGGTATTGGGAGCTCGCTAATTTTCTCAGCCGATGCGGTTAGCCAGGCGTCGTTAGAGAACTGTGTGAAATCGTTGGCAGCAAGTTGTGCTTCTAGCTCATTTTCTAATGGGCACAGAACGGCCATTGTTCGTTTGCGGCTATTGAATTCGGACTCGGCTGCTTCAATGTCAGTTAGGGTTGTCGTTGGCCCGGTGACAGCGAAATTCCACCAAGGGTCAGACATAGTGTGGCTGAAGGCCAGCCGTAGGTTTCCAATTTGAACGACTTCGTCGATGTAGAGCCCGTGCACGCCGACAAGCAATTTGTCTATCAGCTCATTGATCAAGCGTTCATTGGTCATCGTGTAGAGGCTATCGGACTTAGCCTTTGTCGATACCTGGAATCAGTCGTCCGACTCGCTTGGCATATTCGTCGTAGTCTGGGAAGTGTGCTCTAAGTTGTTTCTCTTCCCAGTTGGCTTTGAAGTGAAGCAGAGCTGACAACCCAATATATGCACCGAGTGCAATGAACGATCGTGTGCGGATGGTAACTCCGAGCATGGTAACTAGTACACCTAGATATATAGGGTGGCGGACATAAGCGTACAGCCCACCTGTTTTGAGTTCGCTTCTGCCATTAGGATCAGGGTGTGCGGTCAGAGCTGAGCCGAGGCCTAGGGCTCCTATAATCATGATGACTACGCCTGCTAGAAAGATTAGCCAGGCAACACCGTTCAGCTCGCCACCAGGCCAATCAGACCGTCTTGGGAGGGCGATAATTAAAGCAATTAGTGCTAGTTGGCCTGCAACATATGCGTATCCGATTTTCTTGTCTCTACTCACGCCGTAAGTTTAGTTGGTGAGCACCACCTAGGGGGAGTAGTCGAGGAGAACGGCTTCTCGTAGCGGATTCAATTCGACAGCAGCAGCTACGCTGAGAGGCCACTCTTCCCAACGTTGTTAGACCTATTGCCGGTGTACATGGGCGGGCCAGGTGTTTTTCGAGAGCCGTACACAGCAGAAGATTGAGCCGCCGCCTTAGTAGAACCAATTTGTGGAGGCACTATAACTCCCAGACTTTTAGCTAACTCAGCGTTAATCGGGGCGGACCTAGCTCTGCTTTCCGGGTACTTAATTGCAGATTCAATCCAAGCCTTTGAGAATTGTTGTGGTTGATCGAGATCGAGATCGCTCAAACGCTGGGCGATGATATTTATAGCTTCGGTTTGTGTCACACCAAGTTCAGCCAGTTTTGGTTGTGTTTGCTTAACCAGGTAGTCGGCGAGTCCCGGCGCTCGAGCAGCATCATCGCATTTCGCTTGTTTATGGCCGGCTTTGTCCGAGATGTAAAAACCATCTGCTGTTGGAATCACGTTGATAAATGTTTCTTTGGAAATCGATTTGATCAGATCGTCTAGCGGCAGGCTAAACGATCTTTGTCCGTTCGTTGAAGTGAACCCTCTGTGAATGTAGTCGGTAATGAGATTTCCTGAGCGAGAGTCAAGAGACGCAGTCGTTCCGGAATACAATTTGTGCATCAGCTGCGTGACAGCACTAGTCATTGTCTTTCCAGAATTACCAAAAGGATCTCCGGCTACTGGATAGGAGAACACGTCTACACCGAAGTTGTCATGCCCAAACTTGTTTTCCTTGGGTTTGCCGGTGGCATCAACGACAGCGCCAGTGATCTTAATCCGCCATTGGTCGCTTCCAACTGTGCTCATATTCACTGTGAGCATGTTCATACTGTTCCCGCCGCCATACGGTCAATATTACAGCAGGCCTATTTAGCGCACAATAGGAGCAATAGCACCTGCCTTGACCAAGGGTATTTGTCTCGTGTTAAAGGCCCTTTAGTTTGTGGTTTGTCCGCCAACTCTCGGTTTACCTACTGAGAAAAAGAAAAGAACAATACACGCAATAGCAAACGGCAGGTTTACAACTGCACCGGGTGCTGTCTCGGTCGTTTCGATGGATTTATAAACGCCTACATAACCCCACCTGACAAGGTACTCCACAGCTGCAAGGAGATAGAGCAGAGGAATCATCGACTTGTATCTGATACTCGCAATCAGGTAAATCACACCAATAGTCAATTGTGATAAACCCCAAAGTGCAAAGATCCCGACAATGGTGTCACCGGCCGCTGATGAATAGGTACTTAGTGGAATAGAAGCAATGCTTTCTGCACCGCCATCAGACGCAAACAAGTGATGCTGACTGCGCCACAGGGTTAGTGCTGTGAATGCATAAAATATCCACAAACTGAATTTGTAACCAACGAACGTATTGTCAAAACTCTCGGGGAACACTCGCGACAACATCGCTGATCCTTACCTTGTGCAGATCTTACAGAACGTCGTGGACCGCTTTAACTACGGTGTCGATGTTCGCATTGGTTAACCCAGCAACATTGATTCGTGATGAGTTAAGAATGTAGACTCCAGAGTCTTTGCGCATCTGAATAGCTTGGTCTTTACTCAGGCCGAGGATTGAGAACATGCCTTGATTTTTCGAGATGTAAGAGAAGTCTCTGGTGGTTTGTCCGTCGTTTAGTTTCTCAGTTAGCGATACTCGAAGGTCGTTGATGCGGTTTCTGGCTTCATCGATTTCTTTGCGCCACTGCGAGTTCAAGTCAGCGTCGGCGAGCATATGACCAATAACGCCCGCTCCATGGAACGGCGACATTGAATATGTGCGGCGAGCAATCGACATAATATGCGACTTGGCTATCTGAGCTGTTTGTGGAGCTTGTGAAATAACCATTGCCATGCCGGCACGCTCACGATAGACACCAAATGTCTTAGAGCTAGAAACAGCCACCAGTACTTCGGGCAGTGTCTCGACCGCTTTGCGGATTCCGTAAGCGTCTTCGTCAAGGCCTTGAGCAAGTCCTTGGTAAGCCATGTCAATAAACAATACCAGCTGCTTCTCTGCACAATAGTCGACAAGAGTGTCCCACT
>CALJAE010000177.1 GCA_938028175.1 uncultured Acidimicrobiales bacterium | reverse complement strand
GTGGTTTGCCGTTCGGCAATTGTTGGTGATCTTAGTTCTGCGGTTGTGGCGGGGCGTGTTGTGCTTCGGGAGCTTGTGGTTGTTGTGCTTCGCGAGCTTGTGGTTGTGTCGTCGTCTTCAACACCTTCATCGCCGTCTTCGTCTTCTAGTGTGGCTTCCGGTCGGAAGCCGAGGCTGAGTGCGTTGTCGTCACTTGTGGTTAGTTCTGTTTCCGTTTCGGTGGCGATGACTTCTTCTGATGCTTGGTCGCTGCCGCCAACAGCGCATGCAGAGGCCATCAAGACTAACGATGTAGCAATAGTAATAACTCTCGAATTTTTGATCTGTTTCATGTCGGTAACCCCGCAGCTGAACATGTAAATCTCTACCTATCTAGAGGTTAGCACTCTTAATGGCTGAGGGGAAACAGCACCTAGTGGTACTACCTAGACGGCTAGGTCAAAAGGTACAGGGTTTTGTTGATCTAGCCAGGAAGGCAATCTGGGTGTTGATAACTGTAGGGTCCACACACGACACGTGTTCGTGGAGGGATATTCTGATACGGAGCGGTATAAGGTATCTCAGGATTCGGCGTGATGATTTCCGGGATCGTTGTTCTTGTTTCCTCTGGCGATACTTTTGGAGTGGTAGGAGCCGATTGAGGAGCGCTTGTCCCGATTTGCTCAGGGGGGCGCTCAGTAGCTCTCGGCGGCGCTGGGTTGGTGACGGGAGTGGTCACTGGTCGCCTTACTGTTGGAATAGGTGTAGACGTTGCCTGTCGAGCGTTTGGTGGGTTAGTGGAGATAGAACTTGATTGTCTGCTAGCCGTAGTCTCTGTTTCTGAAGAAATTACTGGCTCAAATGTGTCGGCCGTAGTTGACGGCGCCGACCGAGTAAACCTAGTTAAGTTATTAGGTTCGGATTCAGATGGCCGTATCCCAAGGCTCAATGCATTCGTATCGGTAGCTTGTTCTACCTCGGCATCTCTTGTGCTCGAGGCCTCAGGTTCTGAAGTGCCACAAGCAGCACCGACCATGCCGAGAACGACCATTGCAACTGTTAGCGTAAGCTTTTGATTCCTAACCATTTTTTACCCACCGATAGTTATTTAGGATCATATTTGACCTTCTTACATTGTATACCGCCACAAAAATACGCAACTTTTGGAGGAGACCAGGTCTTAGCGACAATGAGCGCGTAATATCACTGCTAAGCGGGTTCTAATGTGTAGGTATGGCGATTGGGCGGCTACTAACTGGGATAACACTTCTAACTATTCTTACCCTTGGATCTGTAGAGCACAGTAGTGCCGCAGCCAGTGAACAAGTGCCAAATGAGTTTGTTTTTAGTGACTCATCCGAACATGCGTCAGAAACTATTGGGTTCCATTCACATGCTGTGGCTGAAGGACAAATCACTCGTCTTTATCAGGCATACTTCAACAGGTCACCAGACGAGGCAGGCCTGAGCTATTGGCTCAGAACCATGACCCAGGGAAGCCATATCGAAGATATCTCGGGCTTCTTCGCTAACTCTCAGGAATTCCGATTGCGATATGGTTCAGTCAGCGATGATGAGTTTGTAGCTTTGCTTTACCGTAATGTGTTGCGTCGAACTCCAGATGACAGCGGCTTGCGTTACTGGCGCAATACTCTCGACGAGGGATTTACACGCGGTCAACTAATGACTTTCTTTTCTGAGTCACCAGAATATGTAGCCAAGACCGAGACAACTCCGCCAGATTTTGATGACAGGTCAGTGGCAGAGCGAAGATCACTTACTTACGAAGAGCGTCGTGGCTATGCAGCGCTAGATGAGATCGGCTTTGCTGCAGACAGGTACTTGCCGGCGTGGGAAATCAGATTCTTGCCTCAGAGGGCAGGTTTCTTGGGGCTTACATATCCGAGGGACAAGGTAATTGAGGTGTATGTTCGCCCTACACAGTCCCAGTCTTTGTTAGAACATGTGATCGCTCACGAAATGGGGCACGCTGTTGATGTCAGCCTAGTAACCAGTTCGGAAAGACAAGAGTGGCAAGCTGCCAGGGGAATAGAGGGCCGGCCTTGGTGGCCAGGCAATGGAGCCGACGATAGATCGACCGGCGCAGGTGACTTTGCAGAGTCGTTTGCAGCAATGCAATTAGATAGCCCACATTTCCAGTCACGTATAGCCGGTTTCCCTACTGCTCGACAAGAGCAGCTCATGACCAGACTGTTCGTTAACTAGATCTTCATCTCAATACCTTTCAGTCCGTGTTGCAAAGCCGCTAGTGTATGGATTAGTAGCGCCTAGATGGGTGTTTAGTGGGTGTAGGCTTGGTGGCGCATGAAGGTATTAGATAAAATTCTCAAAGCTGGCGACGGGCGCCGGTTGAAGCGCATTCAGACAGTGGTTGAACCAGTCAACGCTTTGGAGTCGCAAATGCAAGCTCTTAGCGATGCTGAGCTGCAAGGCAAGACGGCCGAATTCAAGACCAAGATGGATAACGGTGCTTCTTTAGATGACATCATGTTCGAGGCATTCGCCGTGATGCGTGAAGCCTCGTGGCGTGTTATCGAAAAGCGCCATTACGACGTTCAGTTAATGGGCGGGGCAGCTCTTCATTGGGGCTCCGTTGCAGAGATGAAAACGGGAGAAGGTAAAACGCTTGTTTCGACTCTGCCTGTCTACCTGAATGCCCTCGAAGGTAAGGGTGTCCACGTAATTACTGTGAACGACTATTTGGCATCTCGAGATGCTGAGTGGATGGGCGAAGTTCATCGTTGGCTAGGGCTTGAAGTTGGGTTAGTTGTTCCAGGCCAAAAAGATAAGGCTCATAAGAAAGCTCAGTATGAAGCTGATATTACTTATGGAACCAACAATGAGTTCGGGTTTGATTATCTGCGCGACAATATGATCAAAGACTTAGAGCTTTCTACACAACGAGGTCACAACTTCGCAATCGTCGACGAGATCGACTCTATTCTGATTGACGAGGCTCGTACTCCGCTAATAATTAGTGGCCGTCGTCGTGGCCAGACCGAGCTTTACACACAGTTTGCAACTGTTGCGAAACGCCTGAGTAAGAACTCAGACTACGAAGTTGATGAAGAGAAGCGCATCGTAGCAATGACAGACTCAGGGATCTCAAAGGTTGAAGAGATTTTAGAAGTTGACAATCTTTATGACGGGTTGCAGATGGATCTAGTCCACCAACTACAGGCAGCCCTCAGAGCTAAAGAACTATTTAAACGAGACAAGGACTACTTGGTCCAAGGTGGAGAAGTCAAGATCGTCGACGAATTCACTGGGCGTGTGTTGGATGGTCGACGTTGGTCAGATGGTTTACATCAGGCAGTAGAAGCCAAAGAGTCGGTTAAAATCAAAGACGAGCAACAAACCCTTGCGACTATAACTTTGCAAAACTACTTCCGTCTCTACGACAAACTCGCAGGAATGACTGGTACAGCGTTAGCAGATGCTGCAGAGCTTGAAACTACATATGGGCTAGCAGTAGTCCAGGTTCCAACTAACAAGCCAATCGCTCGAATCGATCAAGATGACTTGGTCTACAAAAGTGAGAAGGCTAAGTTCAATGCTCTAATCGATGACCTCGAAGAGCGTCGAGCTAAAGGCCAACCAATTTTGGTTGGTACTGCCTCGGTTGAAAAGTCAGAATTGCTTAGTTCAATGATGACCAAGCGTGGCCTTAACCACGAGGTGTTAAATGCAAAGGCTCACTTTAGAGAAGCAGATATTGTGGCTCAAGCAGGCAAGCCTGGCTCAATTACGGTTGCAACAAATATGGCGGGTCGTGGTGTTGATATTATCCTTGGTGGAAACCCAGAGAAGCTAGCTGAAGCAGATGCTGCAGCGGAAGGTCATGACCTCGAAACTGAGGAAGGCCAAGCTTACCTGGCTGAGCGTTTCGCTTATTGGGAGCCGCTCTGCGAAGACGACGGACAAAAAGTTCTTGACGCTGGCGGGTTGTATGTCCTTGGAACTGAGCGTCATGAATCCCGCCGCATCGACGATCAGCTGCGTGGGCGTGCGGGACGTCAAGGTGATCCTGGGGAAAGTAGATTTTATCTGTCACTTGAAGATGACTTGATGCGCATTTTCGCGACTGGGGCAATGAACTGGGTTATGGATCGTGCTCTTCCAGAAGATGTGCCAATTGAGGCCAAAGTTGTTTCTAAAGGTGTCGAGCGAGCGCAGAATACTGTTGAACAGAAGCATGCTGAGACTAGAAAGAACGTTCTTAAGTATGACGAGGTTTACAACCAGCAGCGCAAAGTGGTGTACGAGCGGCGAAATCAGATTTTGCAACAAGCAGACCTATCTGAAGATACTCAGACTGCGTTGGAAGATGTTGCAGCTTTTGTAGTGTTCAACAACTGTGTTGATGAACTCGATGACACCTGGGATACCGAAGCTCTATTGTTAGAACTCAGCCAATATTGGGTAAGTGACATTACTGAAGAACAGATCTTGGAACAAGACTCACTCGCAGATGTCGAAGCGATGATTGTAGAAGAGGGCCGTACGAGGTATGAGGAACGCAAAGAGGCAATTGGTGAAGAGCTTTTTGCCAGAGTAGAGCGTGAAGTCATGCTTCAACTACTTGACACTCGTTGGCGTGACCACCTAACAGATATGGCGCAACTTCGAGAGGGAATTGGACTCAGGGCCCTTGGGCAAAGAGATCCACTTGTCGAATGGCAACGAGAAGGCTTTGAGCTCTTCAGCGGCATGGTTTCGAGTATCAATGTCGAATACATCAAGTATTTAATGAAGGTGGAAGTGCTCGGTACCGAGGATCCAGATGCAAAGGCAGAAGCTACCCAAGAGGTAGAAGAAGTTGATTCCAAACCTAAAGAGCCTGAAGAGATAATTGAGACAACGGAAACTTCTTCCGACAACGCTACGACCAATGGTGATGCACAAGCAGCTCAGCCATATATTAAAGATGAGTGGGCGGCGACGCCACGTAACGCACTGTGCCCATGTGAGAGTGGTAAAAAGTTTAAGCAGTGTCACGGTCGCCCCGGAGCGGTTTAGCCAATGAGCGAGTTGAGAGATCTGTTAGCGAAAGCTGCGGCAGATCTTGATGAAGCACACGAGTATCTGTCTGTCGACGAGCTTCGTTCTCGCCTGCCACAGCTAGAGGTGGAAATGGGTCGCCCCGATTTGTGGGACGACGCCGAAAGAGCCAAGAAAACACAGACTGAATTTGCCGCAGTATCCGATGATCTCAAGACGTTTGATTCACTTGCGAGTCGAGTTGAAGATGTCGAGGCGCTAATAGAACTTTACGAAGAATCACAAGACGCAGAGATGGACGCCGAAGCCAGAGGCGGGCTGGCTTCTCTTGCAGAAGAGTTCAATGTTCTGGAGCTCAGATCATTATTTGATGCTGAGTACGACGAGGGCGATGCAATTTGTGAGATTCACTCGGGTGCCGGTGGCACCGACTCTCAAGACTGGGCAGAGATGATGCTCAACATGTATGAACGTTGGGCCAAAGAAAGCGGATTCGAATTTGAATTACGCGACCTACAAAAGGGTTCGGAGGCTGGCATTTCCTCAGCCGAGTTTGTGATTCGTGGCCGTCACGCCTATGGCTACCTACAGTCAGAGCGAGGGGTTCATCGTATTGTTCGAATCTCACCATTCGACTCGGCTGCTCGACGACATACGTCTTTCTCCTCATTCGGAGTTATCCCCTATATAGAGGATGCAATTAGCCAGGTAGAGATTGTTGATGCTGATATTCGGGTCGACACTTTTAGAGCCTCTGGAGCCGGTGGACAGCACATCAACAAGACAGACTCTGCAGTTCGTATCACTCACGCACCTACAGGTATTGTCGTCAGCTGCCAGAACCAAAGATCACAGCATCAGAACAAAGAAGTCTGTATGGAGATGTTAGCGGTTAGGCTCCTTGCAAAGAGGCGTGAAGAGCAAGCGGCAGAGCTTGCAGCCGAGGCAGGGGAGTCTAAAAAGGTGGAGTGGGGATCTCAGATTCGATCATATGTATTAGCTCCCTATCAGATGGTAAAGGACGAGCGAACCGGCCATCAGTCTCCAAGCCCAGATGATGTATTGGGTGGTGGGTTAACACCTTTTATGGAGGCCTGGCTTCGTTGGCGACGAACTACCGAGAGCGAGGCCTAGGTGCCACTTTCGGTTTCACTATTTCTAATTCAATGGGCCATCGGTGGGTCTTTACTTCTATGGGTGACCTCTCGACACCGTCTCGTAAACCTTGGCTACGGGTTGATATCTAAGGCCGTATTTGCAGTAATCGCTGCAATTGGGATTGCGGCAGCACCCGATGATCCAGGCTGGATTCGTTCGATGGCGATTCTTGCCACGCTAGCAATCTCCGCAACATTTGTAATCGCATTTGCTAAACGCAAGATAGGTGTTTCGGGTCAGAAAGAAATCGCCGCACAACGATCCGAACGAGTTGCCCAGATGACCGGTATCGATCGAGAACCTGAAGAGAAAAAGTCAGGCGTGGAGTTCAACCCGATAGTCGACCTAGTATTCATCGCTCCCATATTGCTTGCGGTGATTGGGCTTGTGTGGCTAGAATCCGGCCTTTTGGCGGCAGGCAGAGTGGCAGCGGGAACGATCTTGATGGGTGCCCTGACTGATGCGATGGCTTTAGGTCACTGGTATCTAGTGCAGCCTGGTCTCGGTAGAGCGCCGCTAGTAGAACTCGTACGGATATCGGGTGTAGCTCTCATCCCAGCAACTGTTTTGTTGTTGCTGCCGCCTTCCATCACTGGAGTTTTCACAGGTCTTATTGACGACGGCTATAACGGTCTTCTTGGTTGGTTCTGGTTAGCTTGTGTGATAGCGACAGCGATTTTGTTAGTAATGGCGGAGATTGCTCTGCGAGAAAAGCAGTACTCGGCGGTAATGGCAGCGACTGGCTTGTTGTATCTCACAATCCTGACCGGTTTTGGGGTGGATCTAGTTGCTCGTGCTTTGCTGTAGATTGGTCACATAAGTTTCGATCGATAAGCCGAGGTAGCTATGGCTAGAGCAGTTTGGAGCGGAGTACTTAGCTTTGGCTTGGTCTCTATTCCCGTCAAGTTATATTCAGCGGTCTCAAAAAAGAATGTCAAGTTCAATCAGATTGACTCAAAGTCAATGAGTCGCGTTAGGCAAAAGCGCTTTAATGACGAAGGCGAAGAGGTCGAATTCTCAGACATCGTTAAAGGCTATGAGATCGAGAAAGATAGCTACGTCATTCTGACCGATGCCGAAATAGAGTCAGCGGCCCCCGAAGCATCTCGAAACATTGACATCTCAGCCTTCGTGCTAGGTGAACAGATTGATCCAATTTTCTATGACTCCGCCTACCATCTGATTCCAGACGAAGTGTCCATCAAGGCTTACTCACTACTGCGAGAAGCTATGGTCGAGTCAGGTCGTGTAGCGATTGCAAAGGTAGTAATGAGAACTAAGCAGTACCTTGTAGCACTTCGAGCAACCGAGGAAACTCTTGTTATGTCCACAATGGTTTATGCAGATGAAGTTGTTGCCGCCAGCTCGCTGCCAGGGTCTTCGGATCTGGAGTCAACTGATGCACCTTCTAAGGCGGAAGTTGAGATGGCTAACCAGCTGATCGAGAATCTGTCTGTTGACTTTGATCCAGAGTCCTACCATGACACTCACCGTGAAAAGCTTTTAGAGATTATCTCAGAGAAGGCGTCTGGGGAACTTCAGATCATCGGGTCATCGCCTGACGAAGAAGAAGCGGCCGTGCTGGACTTGATGGAAGCTTTGAAAGCGAGCGTTGAGAAAGCCAAGTCGGCTTAAGGATTGTGAGCTCTAAGACACAAGTAGAGTTTGAGGGTCGGACTCTTACAGTCACCAATCTAGAAAAGGTTCTGTATCCAGAGTCTGGGTTCACTAAGGGTGACCTAATTGACTATTTCGCCAAAATTGCTCCAGTGCTGCTGCCTCATATGAGGGGGCGATGTGTTACGACTAGGCGTTGGCCAGATGGAATCGAAGGTGAGAGCTTTTTCCAAAAGAACTGCCCAGATCATAAACCAGAATGGATCGAGACTGCACCAGGCCCCAAGCACTCCAGTCCGGTTGACTATTGCCTTGTTTCGGAGCCAGCTGCCATCGTTTGGTTAGCGAACTTAGCAGCAATAGAAATCCATCTTCCGATGGCGTTGGCGCAAGATGTTGCGGCTCCAGCCTCAGTCGTTTTCGATCTTGATCCCGGCCCGGGTTGCACACTGCGAGAATGTTCGGTCGTAGCACTCGAGATTAGAGAAACGCTTACAGCGCTCGGTTTGGATTCCGTTGTCAAGACATCGGGTCAGAAGGGGATGCAGGTTTACCTGCCTATATCTGGAGGGGCGTCGCATCAGCAGGCGGCAACTTTCGCAAAAGCTGTTGGAGCCTTAATTGGCGAGCGCACCCAGGGTTTAGTCACACTCGATATGGCAAAGAGTGAAAGACCCAACAAAGTCCTTATCGATTGGTCACAGAACGCCCTGCACAAAACCACGATTGGCGCCTACTCGCTGAGACCGACCGTAAGTCCGCAGGTTTCGACTCCCGTGACTTGGGAAGAGGTAGAGACACAGTCACAAACAGCTGACCAGGTTTTGATATTCAGTCCTGACCAGGTACTTGCCCGAGTGGACGATCTTGGCGACCTTTTCGAGGCGAACCTTTCGACCAAGCAGCAGCTTCCGGCTGAATAGTCACATTCCTCACATCAACTAACGCTGTCGCCTAGTCTCAAAGTAATGCTAAAAATTAAAGTTAACAAGAACAAAGATGCCCTAAAAAAAGCTGACCTCGTTGATCGGCTTGTCTTTTCTGACAAGATGGACAAGCTGCCAGCCAAATTGCAGCCGTTTGCAGACGCAGCGAAATTCGAGGCAAAGAGCGGCTCAACTTTATTGGTTCCTGGCAGCGGCGGAAACAACGAGTTACTCATTGGTCTAGGGGAGTCATCCGAGGTTGACGCTGACGCCGTTCGTTTAGCTGCGGCAAACCTAATCAAAGCAGCGCCGAAAGGGGCCGTTGTCGGAACAAACTTAGCCAGCGCTCTGGGCAAAGCGGGTAAGTCTGAGGCTGTTGCCGCAGTAGTCGAAGGAGCACGCTTAGGTTCATATAGCTATTCGGCTCATAAAGGATCGCTTGCAAAAGATGCTGCGGGCGCAGCAGAACTTGTAGTGCTATCCGATGCCTCTCCGAAAGTAGCTTTGGCAGCAGACGCTGTAGCTGAAGCAGTTAACTTAGCTCGAGATCTTGGTAACGAACCAGGTGGAAGTCTTTATCCAGAAGTGTTTGCCGCTAAGGCCAAGAAAGTCGCCAAAGACTCGGGGATTTCTTGTGAGGTATGGAACAAGGCTCGGATTGTAAAGGAAAAGCTTGGTGGAGTTTTGGCTGTGAACCAAGGCTCAGAGTATGAACCACGTCTTGTGAAGCTTGGTTACAAGCCAACTAAGAAGTCATCAGTTCACGTCATACTTGTCGGCAAGGGAATCACCTTCGACTCTGGAGGGCTTTCGATTAAGTCAGCCAAAGGTATGGAGCTAATGAAGATCGACATGGCTGGCGGTGCTTCAGTTCTTGCTGCGATGTCTGCGCTCAAAGCGTCTGGATGCCCAATCAATGTCACAGGGATTATCCCGTTGACTGACAATATGACCGGCGGTCTGGCACAGCGGCCGGGCGATGTGTTTACTGCTCGCAACGGCAAGACTGTTGAGGTTCTCAATACAGATGCAGAAGGCAGATTGATTTTGGCAGATGGACTTTCGTTAGCTTCAGAAGCTAAGCCAGATGCCATTATCGACGTTGCAACTCTGACAGGTTCAGCATCTGTTGCGTTGGGTCGCTCTTACGCTGCAGTGATGGGAACTTCAGATGAAGTTACTGGCAAAATTATTTCTTCTAGCGAAAAAACTGGTGAGCCAATGTGGCGTCTTCCATTGCCGGGAGAATATCGTTCGCAGCTAGACTCCTTTGTTGCTGACATCAAGAACATCGGATCGGGGCCATATGGTGGAACCTTGGTTGCAGGATTGTTCCTATCAGAATTTGTTGACGATATCCCTTGGGGGCATATCGATTTAGGTATTTCTTCGTTCAACGATGCTCCATCTGGGATTGACCCAAAGGGTGCAACAGGGTCGAGTGTTCGTACTCTCGTTGACGCTTTAGTTAACTGGTAGACCCTAGACCTGGCCTCGGCGGCAGCGACACTTTGACTAGCAACTTGTCGTCTATTAGGTGAACTATGCCAAAGTGTTCCGCTCTTCGCAGCGCTCGCCAGAATGGTGAGTGGTAGCCGCCTTTGTGCCCAACACCTAGAGACTCAGCCCAGTCGGCACAACATAGTTGGAGCGTCGAGGACGTCGCTAGCTCTCGCCCTAGGCGACGAATCAAAACTGTGGCGGTTGGTCCAATAGTTGGAAGCCAGTTTTTTTCTACTATCGGGTCAGTAAGTGTTGGCCAGCTGGGATGACAAGTAGCTGACCACCGTCGGACTTGGAGTGTGGCGTGCGGGAACTGCGGTGTCTTGTTTGGGACCTGGGTTTGAATGACTTCCATAGCTTGTTTACGGCGCAGATTCAGCTTGAAATGTCACATTTTCATTCAAGGCTTGGGCATGTTTGCCGATGTTAATAGGTAATACGGCGGACACTCGGTGGAATATGAAATCAGTTAGAAAATTATCGTTACTTTGCTTTGTATTGGTGGGAGCGATAGCTGCTGTGTTGATCCCTGGACTGGTTAGTCCAACTGAGGTTAGCGCTCAGGCCAGTAGCGATGTCGAAGTTAGCGGTCGAGGTTGGGGACACGGTCGTGGGCTGGGTCAATATGGTGCACTTGGTTATGCACGCCAAGGGTGGACTTCATCTCAAATTCTGAATCACTATTACTCCAACACTACATCGGCCACTATCGGATCTAGATCATCGATCGACCCCAATGCGGTAAGAGTGGCACTCAATTTCATGATGAATCACCCAACAACAGTTGAACTGGGGTCGGGCGATCTCGATATTCGATCAAACAATGGAACCAGGCTTGCATACATCACGACAGGCGCAGTTCGGCTTGTTGCAAAGAGCGATGGAACCACAAACATTCAACGAGCAGCTTCATGTGCTGGGCCATG